>JAYTRS010000275.1:0-1501 GCA_043746065.1 Bacteroidota bacterium
GTATTATTCATTACAAAGGCGAGAGTACCAAAAAAAGTAGTGTTAATTATGTTATTGTATTTTATAAGGCAATGGCCATTTTTGCTCAAAAATATTTTAGCCAAAGTAATGCACGTACATTTAATTTTTTAATTCACATTGCTATTTATTTAAGAGCCTTTATGGCGATTACAGCGCGCTTTATTAAACAATGGTTTTTTCCAACAATTGATTTTTGTTTGATTTTGTTGGGTTTGTATGCTTGTAAAACCATTTACGAAACAAATTTTAAACTGTACCCAAACTTTTATTCAAAGCAAATTTTAAATTTATTTTTTCCGCTTTATACCTTAGTTTGGATGTTTTTTACCTTCCTTAGTGGTGGCTACGATGTACCTTTAAAACTTGGTAAATTAATAAGAGGCGTGCTAGTAGGTACAGCATTTATTTTAATTTTATATTCATTATTGCCCGAATATTATCGTTTTTCGCGCGCTTTAATTTTAATAGGGGCAATGGGTACTTTGTTTATTTACTTAGCTACTCGGTTTTTATATCATGCTCTAAACATTAAAAAATTTAAAATTGGGAGCTTAAATATTAATACTAGATTAGCTATTATTGGTAGCGAAGTAGAGTTTAATCGTGTAAACAATTTACTTAAACAAACACACTTAAACCCCGAGTTTATTGGTTTTATTAGTAGTGAAGGTAATGGAGTAAAAAACGAAAATTACATTGGGCATTTTCATCAGGTAGATGAAGCCATTGATATACATCAACTAAACGAAATTGTTTTTTGTGCTACAGATATTTCATCACAAGATATTATTGCTAAAATGGTAACTCTTGTTACTAAAGGTATTGAATTTAAAATTGCACCCCCCGAAAGCTATAGTATTATTGGGAGTAATAGTATTGATACGGCTGGCGATTTATATGTAATTGATGTTAATAATGTTGGCAGACCCGAAAATAAGCGCAAAAAGCGACTCTTAGATGTTTGCGTTAGTAGTTTTTTATTATTGTTTTTTTTGTTGTTTATTTTAACGCAAAAAAACAAACTAAATTTTATTTCAAATTGTTTTAGAGTATTGTTTGGTTATTACTCTTGGGTAGGCTATGGTAAAAATCCTCGGAAAGATTTACCAAGTATTCGCCCGTCAGTATTAACCCCATCGGTAAGCGTAATAAACCCCGAACAACTTAATAAATCGTTTTTAAACTATGCTAAAGATTATAAAATAGAAAACGATTTAAAAATAATATATAGTCAGTTAAAAAATTTAGGCAAATAATTGTTAAATAATTAATTTATCGTTTTATTAGTCAAATAAAAACGTCAACTTTATTAAAATAAATAAAATGAAAAAATACATCTTAATATTTACAACGCTTTTAATGGCGTTTACTTTTAAATCTCAAACGCAAAATCCTGTTACTTGGCAAGCTACTTATAAAAACATTTCGGCTACAGAGGTGGAAATTATTATTACTGCTACTATTGAAAAAGGTTGGCATA
>JAYTRS010000276.1:0-4973 GCA_043746065.1 Bacteroidota bacterium
AATAAGGGCGGCTTTGGTTGGGTAAATTAATTGTTTTATAAAATCTCAAAAAATAAAACATTCTTATTATCTCGTTTCTTAGTACATTATTTACTTGACCTTCTATTTTAATATTAATAGCATTTCCATTCGAATCTAAATCAAAAAAAGTAATAAGTTTAGTATCAAAGTTTGACGTTAAAATGGTTTTTGGTAAGGTTAATTGGGTTTGTAAAATTTGTTCAATATGTTCTTTTCCGCCAATGGCCTGCGCTTCATACTCTAAACTAGTAGGCGATGTTTGTGAATAGAACCAAAACGCATTTAATAATAATACTATTATTGTAATTTTTTTAAACATGTTACTTATTAATTTTTAAAATGCTGCATTTAAACCTATTGTAAATCCTTGATTAAATTTAGTGTTTGGCGCATAGCCCAATACATAATCAATACGAATGATTTTAAATATTTTTTCAATTCCAAAATTTAATTCGTAATAATATTTTAATTTATTACTTGATAAAAAGTGCCCACCTATTACTTCTTGCACTTTTAATTTTTTAATAAGTGGTAGTTTATTTATTATAAAGCCGTTAAAGTGGTGCTCGCCATGGGCTTCGGTATACCATTTATCTGCACTAAACGTATAATATGGCAATAACCTAAAGCTACTTAAATAATCATTTGTGTTAAAAATAGTTTGGTTACCCAAAAAATATTTGAAATCCATAAATAGTAATTTTTGTGTATTTAAAAAACCACCGCCTCTAAGTTTATAACTAAACTTTCCAAATAATCCTAGTTTAATGTCATCAGTAATAACAGCACTTGCTAAATCGTAATTGGCAGTTGTATTTAAATACGGAAAAGCTTTTTTGTAAATAATACTCAAACGAGGATACTTACTACCACTAATTATTTTTTGATGAGGAAGTGTATAATACTTTTGTTTAAACCTAAACAAAAAACTTACTTCGGCACTTAAAGCATTGTTGGTCGTAAATATTGAGTCATGCGAAAAATCAGATCGAGGGTCGTTACTTGTAAACAATATATTTTTATCATCTCTAATTAAATAATCGCTTGTATTTTTTAAGGCATCGCGCTCAACATATTTTATAGTTGAATTAAAATAAATACCATTTTTTATTTCGGTAAAATAATTTAATTCTACACCTGTTTCTTTAAAGGCCTTCATATAATTGCGATTAAGATACAGCGAGTAAAGACTATTAACAAGGGGCGAAATAGGGTCTTGTTGATTGTATTGTTCGAAAATAGATTTTACAATTATACCTACGCGCGAAAATTTTTTGGGTTTAAATAAATAATTAAAACCTAACTCCCCTCCCCATAATTTATTAGAAAAACCATAACGCGATTTGCCAGTAATACTATAGTTTCTGAAATCTTCAAACGATTTATTAATAGAAAATTTATAACTTAAATTATAGCCTTCTACAGTGTTGTATTGAAAGCCATCCGTTACAATACCCGGAAAAGCAATACTAAAATTATTTTTTGTAACACGATAGTTGTAGCCAAGTATAAGATTTGAAACATTAAATTTATTGCTTCTTCTATCCACCGAATCTTTATACTTATCGGTATCGGTAATTTTTTCGGTGCTATCTTTTTTTCGATAGTCAAATTTTTCTTCGCTTGTTAGAGGCACAGCACGGTTTGCCGCCCAGTAAGCCGAATCTTTTTTATTGGCACCCTCTTCTACAACAAACACTTCGTTTTTAAAAAAATTAGGTGTAAAGTTTGGTTTTAAATCGTACTCTTTAATATTGGCATTAAAGTAACCATTGCCCATAAAGCCAAAGGCATTAAATTTAAAGCCAAAATAAAGTGTAAAGGGCATCCAAATACTATCACCTATTACAGGTGAGTGTATTTGTTTTATATAAAGAGTATCTACAAAATTTATTTTTGCGTCTTTGGTAAGCAGTAAATCGGCACTGGTAATGCGCCAAGTGCTATCTTGAATATAAATAATGCCTCTAAAGCAAGGGTCGGTTTTACGTTTGGGAACTACTTTTATTTTATTAATTACTTTGCCTTCGGTAGTAATTTTGCCAATTAAATAAAAACGATAATACAAAAATGCATTTTGGTTTATGGGCGATACAAATGGGCGTGAGCTTAAATTGCCCATTTCTACAAGGTTTTGATAAAAGTTAACCTTCATATCGCTTAGTTGGTTAAAGCTAAAAGCTTTATTATTACCACTAACTTTACTGCTATACATTATTTCTTTTTCGTTATTTGTTTTTTTAAAATGATATTTACTTTCGCTTTCGCTTAAATACACCACACCTTTTAAATCGTTGGTATCGCTTGGGTTACCACCCGAAAATTTTATAAGTTTAGAAAGATTTTTTGGTAATTTATCAATGCGTTGTAAGCCTTTTATGTAGGCTTTACAAGTATAAGCATCTAACTGATTTAAATAATATTTTCGTTTTTTAACTGCTTTTTTAATAATGGCAACGGCGGGGTCTTCGCCCGCTTTTATTTCTACTTCTTTTAGGGCAACGCCATCGGTAGTTAAGGTAATGTTTTGCGTTTTATTTTCGTTTAACTCTATTCTTTCGGTACGTTTTGAATAGCCAACGTATTGATACACGATATCATAAGTACCAGCAGGTAATTTTAAAGTATAAAGCCCGTTAATGTTACTGTTGGTACCTTGCGTGGTACCTTTTACAATAATGGTAGCAAAAGGTAGTGCTTCGTTTTTATCAGATACTTTACCCGATAAAATAAAGGTTTGAGCATTTATTAGACTTGATAAAAAAAGAAAGGTGCTTAAAAATATTTTTTTCATTGCTTTGTTGTAAGACGGATATATCGATTAAATAGTTACACTAATAAAAATTTATTTTTTATCAAACCCCATAAAAGCATAACTAATAATATTTGCGCCCATCTTTAAGGCTTTGTTGCGGGCTTCTTCGCTATCTTTATGTATTTCGGGGCTTTCCCAACCATCGCCTAAATCGCATTCAAAATCATAAAAACAAACCAAGCGCCCCTTGTAAATTAAACCAAAGCCCTTGGGTGCTCCATTATCATGTTCGTGAATTTTTGGTAAACCGTTTTCGAAATTAAATTTTTGGTGGTAGATAGGATGTGTAAAGGGTAGTTCTACCAAATCTAATTCGGGAAAAACTTTTTTTAATTGCGGACGAATAAATTTATCCATTCCATAATTATCGCTTACGTGTAAAAAGCCACCGCCAATTAAATAGTTGCGTAAATTTTCGGTTTCTTGATTGTTAAAAATAACATTGCCATGCCCTGTCATGTGTATAAACGGGAAATTAAAAATTTCGGCGCTACCCACATCAATGGTAGCTTGCTCAGGGTTAATGCTTGTTTTTAAATTATCGTTACAAAATTTAATTAAATTAGGTAATGAAGTTTCTAAGTTTGCATACCAATCGCCACCGCCGTTGTATTTTAAAACAGCAATTTGGTAAGCAAAGGGTGGTTTTGTTTTAAAAGAGAAGCATAAAACAATGGCCACTACTAAACTTATTTTAAAGAAAAAACGCTTTTTAAACATCTTATAAATTTACAATAAAAATAAACAATTTTACTAATTGAAATTTGATACTTACATTTATAACATTATGTTCTGTGTACTATTCATTACTCTAAAAAATATTAAAAATGGAATACGAAATAAAACCACAAAACAAATTTAGCATAGGCTTAAAGGAATTGTGGGAATACCGTGAGCTATTTTATTTTTTTACCTTACGCGATATAAAAGTTAAGTACAAACAAACGGTGTTGGGTTTTTTGTGGGCGGTGGTACAACCCCTGGCAATGGCACTTTTGTTTTCGTTTTTTATAGGTAAAGCCATTGTAAATTATACCAATATGCAAACGCCTTATGTAGTATTTGCATTAAGTGGCTTGGTATTGTGGGGCATTTTTAGCAGTGGTATTAACAATGCTGGTAATAGCATGGTGGCAAATGCTAACATTATTAAAAAAATTTATTTTCCACGTTTAATAATACCAATATCGGCAGTGCTGGTAGGTGTGTTTGATTTTTTTATGGCCTTTATGGTATTTGTAGTATTTTGTTTGTTTAATGATGTTAGTTTTGTGTGGCAAGCCATTATTTATTTTCCAGTAGCAGTAGTATTAACAAGTGTGGCCACATTTGGTATTGGTACTTTTTTGGCTGCGTTAAATGTAAAGTATCGCGACTTTAGATATATAATTCCGTTTTTGGTACAATTTTTATTGTTTTTAACGCCCGTAATTTATCCTATAACTATTACGTCCAACATATATTTAAAAATAGTAATGGCCTTAAACCCTATGACAGCACCCTTAAATTTATTTAGAGCTGGCATTGGCATTGGGCAATTAGATTTACAAATAAATTTACTAAGTATTTTATCATCACTAATTTTATTTATAATTGGCTTGGTATATTTTAGAAAAACCGAAGCTTATTTTGCTGATTTGGCTTAAGATTAAATCTCCTAATAATTCGCAAATTAATATTCCTTTTTTAATTCGACGTGCCTCTGACCGCTCAGGGTGACATACTTTAGACTATGCTCAAGTTGACAGTTTATTAATCAAGAGCAAGTATAAATAATTGGCTTTATAATAAATTTAAATTACAGCACCATACATAAATTAAAAACCTCGCATTAATAATTTAATGCGAGGTTTTATTTTTATAAAAATACAATTAATTTACAGGCACACCTTGTGTTTGTTGGTCGCCTTCGGGCATTAACTCCTCTGGGGGGATAATGGCGCTTAAGCGTTGTACAAACTCTTTACTCAAGGCATCTTGCTTATACTGTTGTGTTAAGCCTGCTAAACGTTTTAAAATTTCTTTAGCTTGATTCATTTCACGTTGAAAAGCAGCACGATGATTTGGTTTTTGTGCATTATAAATTTTTAAATCGCCTTCAAAAATAGTAAATAATTTTTGTGCTAACTCATTCGCA
>JAYTRS010000277.1:0-14734 GCA_043746065.1 Bacteroidota bacterium
CCAACCAACGGTACGTTTTGGAATTTATTAGGCAACGCAGGCACAAGCCCAGCCACTAATTTTTTAGGCACCACCGATAATAACGATTTGGTGTTTAGAGCTAATAATATTGAACATGCAAGGTTATCAACTGCAGGGCTATTTCATAATATGCAAGGGGCCTTTGTTAATACTATTGGTTCAGATGGCCAAGGAATAAATGCAAATGCTGGAGGCGGAGCATCTCTATCATGGCGATTAAATAACGGAGGTTATGCTGGAACATTTTATAACCAAAGTGTGTTACCTAATGCAGATGGATTAGCTGTAAAAATACTAGCCACAGGCACTAGTAATACTATTTTTGATGCCTCTACCGGGACGCAGGGAGTTGCCGGAAGTCCAGTATTAACTGCCAAAGGCAATGGTTACGTGGGTGTAGGCACTAATGCTCCGCGTGCAAAATTTGATGTTTTAAACGGCGATGCTTATGTAGCTGATAATGTTTTTGCACCTAGCAATTACGGAGTGGGTCGCTCTGCCACAAGTGTTTTTGTAGATAACTTAAAACCTTTTACCGACAACAGTTTAAGAATTTACGATAATAATTCTAATTCGCACATTACATTTGATGCCAATACGGTTGGGGTTATTCAATTTTACACACCAGCAGGTAGTGCGCCACCAGCTATAGAAAATGCGGCTACAACAGGAGTTTTGTCCATTAATCCGTATGGAGGTAACGTTGGAGTTGGTACAACTGCTCCACAAGCCTATTTAGATGTAGTAAGTACAACCAATGGCTTTGCAATGCCTCGTATGACAAGCGTGCAAAGAAAAGCAATAGTTGCACCAACAATAGGTGTTCAGGTTTATGACACCAACCTTTTGGGTTTTTATTATTGGGATGGAACAAAATGGGATTGTGCAAATAACCCTGCAGGAACTGTACAATATTTTGCAAATATAACTCCTCCAAATGGTTATTTAGAGTGTAATGGAGCAGCAGTAAATCGCACAACATACGCCGAACTTTTTAACGCTATTGGCATTACTTACGGAGCAGGCAATGGCAGTACTACATTTAATTTACCCGATTTAAGGGGCGAATTTATTAGAAGTTTTGATAATGGTAAAGGTTCCGATCCAGGAAGGGTGATAGGAACGTTTCAAAGCCCATCGCCACTTGTTCACGACGATACTGCTGGTGCAGCTGCACAGGATACAGATTTTTCAATGGATAATGCGGCAACAGCTCTATCAGATCCCTGGCCAACCGCAACCGTTGGTTCTATTCCTAACGCATACTGGGGGAGGGGCAATGCCGCATCACCTGTTGGTAATTGGGTAGTATATTCGGGGGCAAATGCACAAGGAATGATTAGTGGATCGAGGCCAAGAAACGTTGCTTTAATGCCTTGTATTAAATATTAAAAAAATGATTGATATAAAATATATACAGAGAAAACTAAAGATTTTTTATCTTTTTATTATTTTTTCAAATACTGGTTTTTGTCAAAACGAGTTTTTTAATAGTGGTAGCGCAATAACCGTTCAAACTGGAGGCTTAGTTTTTGTACAAGGCGAAGTAATAAATACAGATAATGGCTCAAATATAGGTTTAATAGCCAATTCGGGTAGTATTACTTTATCAGGAGATTGGACAAATAACTCAGTCTCATCAGCATTAACACCAACTCTAGGTAATGTTGTATTAAATGGAGCTTTACAGGTAATTAAAGGCACTACCCCTACTACTTTTAATAACCTAACACTGGTGGGCACTAACACAAAAATACTAAATATCAATACGTTTGTAGGTGGCACAAATGGCGTTTTAAATTTAACATCTCGCCCTTTAGATTTAAATAGTAATACGTTAATTGTTACTAATCCTTTACCATCAGCTATTATTAGAACAAGCGGTTACATTATTAGCGAAACCCCCGCTGCACCTGGTTATGGAACTATTGATTGGCGATTGGCTAACAATACGGGTAATTACATATTTCCTTTTGGTACAACCGCAGCATCTTACATTCCGTATTATTATTCAATATCTGGTGCAGGTGCACAAACGGGTATTGGCAGTATAAGCGCATCTACCTATCCTACCAACCCCGCAGTAGCTATTAATAATCGTCCTTTACCTACAGGGGTTACTAATTTAATTAATAATTGTGGTACAGAACACGCCACAAAAATGCTAGATAGGTTTTGGGTGATTAATGCAAATAATTATACAACAATGCCCGTTGTTAATACAAAATATACCTATGTAGATAATGAGTGGAATACAAGTGCCGCAAGCACTAATGTAATTACTGAATCTATATTAAATACTTGGCATTATAATTCGGGTGTTTGGATGCCTATTGGTGGCAGTAATAATCCAACTTTAAACGAACAAACCGTTACCACAAATACAAATTACGGCGTTTTTACTTTAGGGGAATTTAAACAACTTAGTATTACGTTGTTAAACGTAGATAGTGTAATTTGTTTTGGGCAAAGCAATGGCGTTATCCAATTTTCATCAACAGTAGGTTATGATGTTAATTCATATAATTGGAACTCAGTAATATCAACCGATACTATAAAAACAAATTTAGTAGCAGGCACTTATACCATTATTGCCACTGATGCTTTAGGCTGCAAGGATACAATTAACAACGTACAAGTTTTTGAGCCAACATTGTTAGTACAAGGATTAACAGCGTCAGATTATTCTATTTGCAAGAACCAAACCATACAATTAATCTCAAATTACGCTGGTGGTATAAAGCCGTATGTTTTAAATTGGGGTACAGGCCCCACAATTACTAATTTAACTAATGCCACTAGTACCTTAGCAGTAACGCCAAACATTAGTACGCAGTATATTAGTACTTTAACCGACAAAAACAATTGTATTACAAAAGATACCGTTTATATTAACGTAAACCAATTACCTGTAGTAAATTTTGACGCCAACATTAAACAAGGCTGCCAACCCTTATTAGTAAATTTTATCAACCAATCAGCGTCTAATCCCACTATAACTAATTATCAATGGCAATTTTCTCAAGTCGCAACTTCTAATTTAGTTAGCCCTACAATAATTTATACTGAAGCGGGTATTTATAACGTAACGTTAATAGCCACATCAGATAGCGGTTGTGTAAATTCTGTTGTAAAAAATAATTTTATAACTGTTTATAAAAAGCCAACAGCAAGTTTTATATTTTCGCCACAAATAGGAGATGTAGATATATTAAACCCTAAAATTGATTTTCAAAATACATCTCTCAACTTTACGAGCTCTCATTGGAATTTTGGCGACCAAGAAGTATCAACACAAACTCATCCTTCGCATTTATTTTATGATGTCGCTACATTTAATGTAACACTAGTAGTTTCTACTATTAATAATTGTGTAGATTCTATTACCAAAGCCGTTGAAATAAAGGATGCGCCAGTAGTTTATATACCAAATACGTTTACGCCACTAAATGCAGATGGATTAAATGATGTGTTTATACCAAAAGGAATTAATTTTTATGATTTTAAAATGCTAATTTTTAACCGTTGGGGGCAAAAAATAGCAGAAACAAATGACCCAAATCAGGGTTGGGATGGCAAGTACAAGGGACAAAATTGTGAGTTGGGGGTTTATGTGTATCAAATATCATTAAAGTTTTCAAACGGTTACCAAAAGGGTATTCCAAAAACATTTATTGGGCATGTTACGTTGTTAAATTAGTGTAGGTTATTTAAAGGGTATTTTATATCAAAGCACCCTCAATTTTATACTTTAAAACGGTAGCCTTTGTAACGCCATTGTATTGTATTATTAAATTATAATCCTCTAAAACAATTCTGTTTTCTTGGTCAAAAATTTCGTAATTAAAGGTTAAAGGCAAAATCACAAAACGGTATTTGTGATGGTTAAGTTTTAATTCTTCAATCAATTTAATTTTTAAAGAGCGCTCTAAATCCTCTAAAATTAAAGGCTTTGGCTTTACTTTATGATGAACATAATAATCAATGGCAATGAGTTGTTTTAAAATTTTATCGTTTGGGTAATGTTTATCTACAAAGCTATCGGCAATATTATAAACATCATCTAAACTATATTTATGATAATCTCTAACGGTACCAAAGTATTTACCTAATTCTAATAAAAACTCAAAGATGCTATAGTGTTGAGATGCATACTTTAACAAATTTGTTCCTCGCTTATCGTTCCAATAAATTTCTAGGGCATTTTCTAATTTTACAATATCCGCAAGTTCTTGTTTGCTTAAATATTTGCTTTCTATTAATTGATAGGGTGGATTGGGATCAAAAATAAAACCATGTTGCGCCTTATCGCGCATTGGAGTACCTTTTAAAAATTTTAAAAAGCCCAGCTGCATTTCGGGTGGATGTAGTTTAAAAACCTCTTCAATACTGTATTTTATATCATCCCAATAATCTAGAGGCAAGCCCACAATTAAATCTAAGTGCATTTCTACTTTACGATTTAGAGCTAAAATAATATTTTTCGTTTTATCAAAATTTTGTTTGCGACTTACTTCTAAATTTGCTTTTTGATTTACAGTTTGTATTCCAATCTCAAAGCGAAATAAGCCTTTTGGCACATTTTCGTTAATAAAATTAATAATGTCTTGGTGTAAAATATCGGCCGTAATTTCAAATTGAAAAACATTTTCGGGGCGATGATGCTCTAAAATAAACTTAAAAATATCAAGCGTAAAATCTTTTTTTATGTTAAAAGTTCTATCTAAAAACTTAATTGTTTTACCATTTTGCATCAAATAAAATAAATGTTGTTTAATGGTTACGTTTGGCAAATAACGAACTTTATTATCTAAACTAGCTAAGCAAAACTCGCATTTATAAGGGCATCCGCGCGATGTTTCGATATAACACACTTTGTTGTTTAACTCCTCGGGGCTATCATTTATATAAGGGTTAATATCTCTATATCGTATTAAATCAAAGGTTTCGGCTTTTTGGTTGTGGATTACGGTACCATTTTCTTTTCGTACTAAATTACTAACGGCCTGCAACTTGGCAGGAAAATTATTTAAAAATTGCTCTAAAGGAATTTCGCCTTCGCCACTAATTATATAATCAATGCAATCTAAAGCAATCACTTCTTGCCACTCATAACTAACCTCGGGCCCGCCTAACAAAATTTTTGTATTTGGATTTAACGCCTTAATTTTTTTACACACTTCTATAGTTTGTGTAATATTCCAAATATAACAACTAAAAGCAACCACCGTAAAATCTTTACAGTAATTGGCAATAGCATCTTTATCTTCTTTTATGGTAAATTCTTTTAAATGAAGGTTATGATTTTTTTTAAATAGTTCATAAAACAACCTAATAGCTAAATTAAGATGAATGTATTTTGCGTTAAGAGTTGTTAATAATACTTGCATGGTTTAGTTTAGCAAAGATACGTTATTAAACTAAAATCGTTAAAAAGTATTTTTATTGCTTATAATTTATCTTAAAACTCTTGGTAATTTTATATGGAAAGAAAATTGTGAGTAATCCTTTAAAAAAATTAGCTGGTCAAACTGTAATTTATGGTTTAGGTACAATATTGCCTCGTTTTTTAAATTATTTTTTAACGCCTATTTTAACCCGTGCGTTTATGCCCGCAGAATATGGTATTAACAGCTTGATGTACTCCTACATTTCATTTTTAAACATAATTTTTACATATGGGATGGAGACCACGTTTTTTAATTTTAACTCTAAATTAGAAGATAAGCAAAGTGTTTTTAATACAGCTTTACTCTCTTTAATTGCCTCAACATTTGTACTTACTGTAATTTTATTAGCTCTTTCTGTACCCATTGCAGGAACGCTTTCAACTCCAAATGCCGAATACCAAGTACAATTTATAGTTTGGTGTATTTTAATAATTGGTACTGACGCTATTACGGCAATTCCCTTTGCAAAATTACGTGCCGAAAACAAAGCACTCAAATTTTCGATACTCAAATTGACTAATGTAATTGTAAATTTTGGCTTAACATTATTTTTTATTAAGGTATGTAAAAATGCTTACGATAATAATGAACAGAATTTTTTTGCTACACTTTATAAGCCCGAAATTGGCATTGGCTATTGTTTTCTAGCAAACCTTTTAGCAAATATTTTTACGTTAATTTTGTTAAGCAAACAGTTTAGCACCTTAAAATTTTATATAAATAAAGACCTTTTAAAAGAAATGCTTGCTTACACCTGGCCCCTAATAATTTTAGGTTTAGCAGGAATGATTAACGAAGTATTAGACCGTATTATTTTAAGTAAATTAATGGTTGACAAGTCTGAAGCCCAAATTGCACAAGGCATTTACGGCGCTTGTTATAAAATTGCTATTTTAATGACTATTTTTATTCAAGCTTTTCGGTTTGCGGCCGAGCCCTTCTTTTTTGGGAAAGCGAAAGAAAAAGATTCAAAAAAAATGTATGCTGTGGTGATGAAATTTTTTATAATTTTTTGCCTATTTCTTTTATTTGGTACTTTAATGAATTTGCATTGGATAAAATATTTAGTTGCCGAACCTTATTGGGAAGGTTTAAAAGTAGTACCTATTTTATTAATTGCAAATTTATGTTTAGGTGTAGTTTACAATTTAGCGTATTGGTATAAATTAAGCGGGCAAACAAAATTTGGCGCTATAATTGCTTTGTTTGGCGCAGCAATAACCATTATTATTAATGTAGTTTTTGTTCCTACATATTCGTATATGGCTTGTGCTTGGGCTACCTTAGCCGCCTATGCAGGTATGATGATTTTATCGTATATATTGGGACAAAAATATTTCCCTATAAAATATAATTTAAGAGCTATAACAATTTATGGTTTGTTAGTTGGCCTGTTGTTTTTAATTTCGTGTTCGTATTCTTCAATAGAATCTACTATTATTAAATTAATGTTGAATAATATGTTAGTAGTAATTTTTGCTTTTGTGGTTTATAAGTTAGAAATTAATAATCTAAAAAAAATAAATGCACATGCTAACGCTTAAAGTAATTAATAAAAGTAAACACGAATTACCTCATTATGCCACTGCTTTAGCAGCAGGCTTAGATTTAAAGGCAAATATTACAGAGCCTATTGTTTTAAAGCCCTTGCAACGCCAGTTAGTTTCAACAGGCTTATTTATTGAATTACCAGCAGGTTACGAAGCGCAAATTAGGCCTCGTAGCGGATTAGCATTTAAAAATGGCATAACGGTTCTTAACTCGCCCGGCACTATTGATGCTGATTACAGAGGAGAAGTAAAGGTTTTGTTGGTTAATTTAAGCAATGAAGATTTTAGTGTAAATGATGGCGAACGCATTGCACAATTAGTAATTGCAAAACACGAACAAATAACGTGGCAACAAGTTGAGGTATTAAAAGAAAGTCATAGGGGCGCTGGAGGCTTTGGTAGCACAGGAAAATAAAATTATTTTTGAAATTTTAAGAGTAAGGCACTTAAATCTAAACTATTTAAGCACATTTCCTTAAATAGAAGCCCTTTACGAGCAGCACAAATGCCGTAATACATATCGTGATAACCTTCTTTATGATGCGCATCAGGATTTATAGAAATCATTACACCCTTATTTAAACAATATGGTATCCAGCGCCAATCAATATCTAAACGATAAGGATGTGCGTTTAACTCAATACTTACATTATTTGCCGCACATGCATCTATTACTTTTTTGTGATTAATAGGATAGCCCTGACGGGCTAATAACAAACGCCCCGTTGGATGACCGAGTATTGAAGTGTAAGGATTTTCAATAGCTTTTATTAAGCGTTCGGTTGCTTTCTCTTCGTTCATTTTTAAATTAGAATGCACAGAGGCTACAATAAAATCAAACGTTTTTAAAACATCTTCTTCATAATCTAAACTACCATCATTTAAAATATCACTTTCAATTCCCTTTAAAATTTTAAAATTTTGATAAGAAGAGTTGAGTTTATCTATCTCATTTTGCTGTTGTAAAACTTTATCAATATCCAAACCATTAGCATACACAGCCGTTTTTGAATGATCGCAAATACCTAAATATTCATAACCTAAATCTTTACAATAATCGGCCATTTGTTTTAACGTATGCACGCCATCGCTATAGGTAGTATGGTTATGCAAAACACCCTTTAAATCACTTAGTTCAATTAATTGTGGCAGCTTATTTTGTTCTGCTAAATCAACCTCTGTTAATCCTTCTCGCAGTTCGGGCTCTATGTATGGAAGATTTAAAGCTTGGTAAATTTCTTCTTCATCAAAAAATTCGGTAGTAGTTAAGTTATTAAAATTTATTTTTTCTAAGTGTTGCTCTGTTGATGTTAGTTCTATTAATTTATAAAAAAATTCGTGTGGCTCACATATTATAAAATTTATTTTTAAGGGAATGTTTTTTTCAAGTTCTGAAATATCTGTTTTTAACATCCCATCCACTAAAATTTCTATTTTATCAATTATCTCGCATTTACGCGCTAATTGGCCAACTACAGCTATTTGTAATTGTGGCTGTAGTTCTAATATAAATTCAACTAAATTATTGGTGGGTTTTTCGAGTGTAGCAAAATGAAATTTATTACTGTTAGCTAATTTAAATTCTATATTTAATTTTACTTGCGTTTGTGTTTTTTCTCCAAAGCCTTTTAATGTAATCAAACGATTTTCGTTACAAGCATATAATAATTCGCCAACACTTTCTAACTCTAATTCTTGCCAAAGCTGCCTAACTTTTTTAGGCCCCAAGCCTTTTATACCCAACATTTGTACAACGCCTTGTGGGGTTTTGGTGTATAAATCATTTAGTTCGGTAGTAGAACCAATTTTAATTAATTCTTTAATTTTTGTGACTATGCCTTTGCCAATGCCTTCTATTTGCTCAATATCTTCATCGGTTTTGTTTTCAAAATCATAACGTAGTTTGTTTAATTTATAAGCGGCATTGGTGTAAGCTTTAGTTTTAAAGGGGTTTTCGCCATGCAATTCTAATAATTTTGCTGTAATATCTAAGGCGTTGATAATATCGCTGTTACTCATTTTAAAAAAGCGTTTGCAATTAATAAATCGTGTGGGTTTGTAATTTTAATATTTTCTATATTTCCCTCTACTAAAAAAATAGGCTCTTTAATACTTTCTAAAACGGTGGCGTCATCTGTAAATAATGGGTTGTATGGCTGATTGAATGCTTTTTTAAGTTTACTAACCAAAAAACACTGTGGGGTTTGAATTATTTTGTAGTTGGCTCTATTTACAGCCGTATTTTTTTTTAGTTTAATTTCTCTAATACTTTCGTTTAACGAAATACAAGGAATAGCATTACCTTTTAAAGTAGCAGTTTCAAAACAATTTTTTATAGTTTGTAAACTTACAAATGGTCGGGCAGCATCATGAATAGCAACAATAGCAAGTGTATCAGTAATTAATTTTAAACCATTTTTTACTGATTGAAAACGGGTTGCACCACCCAATACTATTTTTATGTTTATAATGTTGTGAGCCTCTAGTAATTCTTCTAAGTATGTTTTAAAGTTTTTATGTACCGAAATTATTATGTTAATGGTTGGGTTATATTTTAAAAAACAATTAATGGTTTTAATAATTATTGGTTCGTTATTTAATAGTATAAATTGTTTTGGCAATACTTGTTCCATTCGGCTTCCCGTTCCTCCCGCAACAATTATTAGGTATTGGCTTTTCATTTTTTCTTTTAAGAAATTAAATTATTATTTCAGTAATGTTTAGTACAAAAAAATTATCATACAATTCTTCCATCTTTCATCACTAAAGTTCTATCGGCCATTTTAGCTAAATCGTTATTGTGTGTTACAATTATAAAGGTTTGGTTAAAAGTATCGCGCAGTTTAAAAAATAGTTGGTGTAATTCTTCGGCGTTTTTACTATCTAAATTTCCGCTTGGTTCATCGGCAAAAATTACTTTTGGGTTATTCATTAAGGCACGTGCAACGGCAACACGCTGTTGCTCACCACCACTTAGCTCTGATGGCTTATGATTTATCCTATCTTTTAAATTTAATAAATCTAATAATTCAACGGCACGCTGTTCGCTTTCTTTTTTGCTTTTTTTAGCAATTAACGCAGGGATGCATACGTTTTCAAGCGCAGTAAATTCGGGTAATAATTGATGGAATTGAAAAACAAAACCAATATGCTGATTACGAAAAGCAGCAATTTTTTTATCGTTTAATGCAAAAACCGATTCGTTATTTATAAAAACTTCGCCCTGCGTGGGTTTATCTAAAGTGCCCAAAATAGTTAGTAGTGTAGTTTTACCAGCCCCCGAAGAGCCTACAATACTCACAATTTCGCCCTGTTTTATTTCTAAATTTACACCTTTTAAAATTTCTAAATCGGCATATTTTTTATGTATATTTTTTCCAACAATCATTTTAATTTTACCCTAAAAATAAATAGCAGATAAAGGTAATTAATAAAATACCAATAATATCTAATACTATTCCTACTTTAAACATATCTTTTATATTAATTTGTTTAGTGCCAAAAACAATAGTATTTGCAGCGGTTGCAACGGGTAACATAAAACCTAATGAGGCGGCAAAAGTGGCCGGAATCATTAACAATAAAGGCGGTAATTCTAAATCTTTTTGTAGGGCAATCATTACTGGTATAGCCAATTGTATACTCGCTATGTTTGATGCAAATTCGCTAATAATGGTAACAATAACACAAATACCTAAAATAATAAATATAGGCGAAACACCTTTTAATACTACTAAACTGGCCGCTAACCAATTACTTAAGCCCGATACTTCAAAGCCATAAGCTAAAGCAAAGCCACTACCAAACATTAAAATAATGTCGTAACGTAATTTTTTAGCATCTTCCCATATTAATAAACTATGGCCCTTGCTTTGTTTTGATGGGATTAAAAATAGTAATAATGCGGCTACCAGGGCAACAGATGCATCATCTACAAATTTTGGTTTTATAAAAAGATTATTCCAGCCTTTAAATTTAAAGGCGCCAAAATCAATGTCTGCGCGTGTAAACCATAAAACAATGCATGAAATAAATATACCAAATACCCATTTTTCTTCCCAACTAAATTTCCCTAATTTTTTATATGAATTTACAAAAAACGATTTTTCAATTGTAAGGACAACTTTATTTTTTATAAAATAAAAATTTAATACAAAATAAGTACACGTTAAAAAACATAACGAAACAGGATAGCCAATTTTACTCCACTGTAAAAAATTTAAATCGGTATTATTAGGAAATGCTTCTTTGTAGGCTTTAAAAAAATACATATTTGGCGGTGTACCAACAGGTGTAGCCATTCCCCCAATAGTAGCAGAAAATGCCAAGCCTAATAATAATGCGGCTGCAAATTTCTGTTCGTGTTTGGTAATGTAAACTTTTGTTTCTTGAATTAATGCAAATACAGCACTAAACAACATCATTGTAGTAGCGGTATTACTAATCCAGTTACTAATTAAATAAGTACTAACCATTACGCCTAATAAAATGGTGCTGGGTTTTGTACCTACTATTGATAGTATTTTTAAGGCTATACGTTTGTGTAAATTCCATTTTTCGATAGCAAAGGCCAACATAAAACCACCAATAAATAAAAAAATAATACTATCTGTATATTGTTGTGATACACTTTTACAATCGGCAATGCCTAAAATAGGCAACATTAAAACGGGTACTAAAGCGGTAATGGCTAAACTTACAGCTTCGGTAAACCACCAAGTACACATCCAAATAGCAATACCCGCCATTAAATTAACGTTATGGTTATTCACATCTAACTCTGGTCCAAACCACAATACACAGGCTAATAAGGGGCCTAATAACTGAAAAATATATTTTTTATTTCCTTCCAAACTAATTTAACAATGTATGAAGATAAAGGATTTTTTTTATTGATTAGAGGCTATAAAAATTTATTGTTATTTTTGTTTACTATGGCAAATGCAATTACTATGTTAAAAAAAGGGTGGGAATTTCTTTCTACCACGCTTTGGCATATTCGTATATCAAAAGTTAGTGGTCGGAGGGGTTTTTTATTAAAACAATTGCGCGTGTTTTCTTTGGCCATAAAAGGTTTTAATGAAGATAAATGTTTTACTAAAGCCTCTGCGCTTACGTTTTATACACTTTTTTCTATCGTTCCAATTTTGGCTTTAGTTTTTGCAATAGCCAAAGCTGTTGGTTTTGATGCTAATTTAAAACAAATGTTAGCCAACCAATATACAGAATACGCTTCTATTTTAAATAATGCTTTTGTGTATGCCGATTCGTTACTGGCAACTGCAAAAGGCGGGCTAATTGCTGGTTTTGGCATTGTCTTATTATTATGGAGTGTTATGAAATTATTAGTAAGTATTGAAGCTAATTTTAACGAAATATGGGAAATTAAACGTGGCCGCACCTGGATACGTAAAGTAACCGATTACTTAACCATTATGCTTATTAGCCCTTTGTTTTTAATAGTTTCGGGTAGTTTAACGGTTGCTATTCATACAAAAATTGGCAATATTCACATGATAGGTTTTGTAGGCACAGCTTTTATTAAACTAATAGCTTACGCTTTAATTACAGGGGTGTTTACTTTTTTATATATGGTATTGCCAAACACCAAAGTAAATTTTAAATCGGCCGTGGCTGCCGCCTTAGTAGCAACATTTTTATTTGAACTATTACAATGGGGTTATATTAAATTTCAAATTGGGGCAAGTAGTTTAAACGCTATTTATGGTGGTTTTGCTGCCTTGCCGTTATTTTTAATTTGGATACAATACAGTTGGTATGTTGTTTTGTTTGGCGCAGAATTTGCTTTTGCAAATCAAAATATTGACCATTATGAATTAGAAAACGAAATACAAAAATTAAGTATTCGTTATAAAAAAGTAATTGCTTTAATGATTGCAAATGTAGTAGCCAAACGTTTTTATAATGGTGAAAAAGCTTTAACCGCCACAGAAATTACAAATACCTTAGATTTACCAATTAGACTAACGCGTCATATTTTAAACGATTTTATTGAAACAAAAATTTTTGTAGAAATTAAAACAGAAAACGAAAAAGAAGTCTTGTACCAACCTGCCATTACCGAAAGTAAATTTACCGTAAAATATATTTTTGATTGTTTAGAAGGAAAGGGTGTAAATGCATTGCCAATAAACGATAGTGCTGAATTACTACATATTAATGCCTTAATGCAAGAACTAAATAATACAATGAACACAGACCTTGGCCATTTATTAGTAAAAGATATTGTTAAATAAATGCTAAAGTATTTTTTTATATTTTTTGTTTTTTTAAAATTCAATAACCTTGCGCAGCAAGTAGATTCGCTAAAAGTAAACGATACTATTCAGCAAAAAAACGCCATTAAAAAAACATATTCTAAAGCCAGGCGTGCAGCCATATATAGCGCTTGTTTGCCAGGTTTAGGACAGGGTTACAACAAAAAGTATTTTAAAATACCTATTATTTATGCTGGTATAGCAGGTTTTGGATATATGTTTTATGCCAATAATAAAAAATATAATTATTATAGAAGTGCGTTACTACTATCTATTAATAATAATGGAGTAGCCCAGGCGGATGGGAGAAATTATTCAACCGATCAATTACAAATACTAAAATTAGATTACAAAAAATATAGAGATTATGGCGTAATAGGAATGGGTATTATTTATTTATTAAACATTATTGATGCCAATGTGGACGGGCATTTAAAAACCTTTGATGTAAGTGATGATTTAAGTTTAAACATAAATCCTTGGCAAAATAAATATTACTTGGGTAATAATAATTATAAAACGGCCTATGGCTTATCATTAACATTAAATTTTAAATAATATTTTAAAATGAATATAGCACTTTTTGGATACGGTAAAATGGGTAAAGAGATTGAAGGCATTGCCCTGCAACGTAATCACACCATTGTATTAAAAATTACAAACCAAAACAAGCATTTAATTACTGAGGCCGATTTGCAAAAGGCTGATGTAGCCATTGAGTTTAGTACACCCCAAACCGTACTCACAAATATTGAAATCTGTTATGATGCTAATTTACCCATTGTAGTGGGCACTACAGGCTGGTACGATAATTTTGAAGAAATAAAAAAACACTGTAATGCTAAAAATGCTAGTTTGTTTTACGCCACTAATTTTAGTTTAGGTGTCAATTTATTTTTTAAAGTAAATACGTATTTAGCTCAGTTAATGGATAAGTATAACGATTATAATGTAAGTATGGAAGAAATACATCACATACATAAACTAGATAAACCAAGCGGTACTGCCATTACACTGGCAAATCAAATAATTGATAAAATAGAACGAAAAACAAATTTTAGTACCGAAATACAAAGCCCCGAAACGTTATACATTAAAGATATTCGCCAAGGCGAAGTACCAGGCACGCACATTATAAAATACCAAAGCTTAATTGACGATATTGAAATTATGCATAAAGCGCATAACCGAAAAGGCTTTGCCTTAGGAGCCGTTATCGCTGCCGAATTTTTACAACACAAAAAAGGAATTTATACAATGAGCGATATTGTTTAATAAAAAATATGCATTATAAATTTAAAAAGGTTAATTGAAAAATGAGCAAATATTATTTTATTATTTTTTTCCACTCGTTCTTTTTTTGTTTTTCTCAGCAAAGTATTTTAGAGCTCAATCTTAAAAATTTAAATTATAATTTAATTGAAAGTGAATTTAT
>JAYTRS010000278.1:0-14680 GCA_043746065.1 Bacteroidota bacterium
AGGTTTTAACAAGCTCAACCACCAATCCTGTCACCCTGAGCGTAGTCGAAGGGAAATCGACATATGCTACAGGCACACCTAGCATTGCAGCCGCTAAAATAATGGCCGAAAATAATATTTCCTCAAATCAATTAAACGGTAGCGGTAAAGATGGGCGCATTACTAAACAAGATGTATTAGCTGCTTTATCAAACGGCTTACCAAACGTACAACAAGTATTAAGTAATACTTGGAAAGGTGGCAGAGAAAAAGACCGTGCAAAAATGACATCGCTTCGTAAAACAGTAGCCAAACGCTTAGTCGCCGTTAAAAACGAAACCGCCATGTTAACTACCTTTAACGAAATAGACATGAGTGCTATTTACGATATACGCGCACGTTACAAAGATAAATTTAAAGAAGTATATGGCACTAATGTTGGCTTTATGAGCTTTTTTACAAAAGCAGTAACCGAGGCATTGTACCATTTTCCAGCCGTAAATGGCATGATTGATGGCGAAGAATTAGTGTATAATAAATATTGTGATATTGGCATTGCTGTTAGTGCGCCAAAAGGTTTAATGGTGCCCGTATTGCGTAATGCCGAATTAATGAGCCTTGCAGAAATTGAAAAAGGAATTAAAGAATTAGCATTAAAAGCCCGCGACGGTAAATTATCAATTCCTGATATGGAAGGTGGAACTTTTACAATTACTAACGGTGGCGTGTTTGGCAGTATGATGAGTACTCCCATTATTAATCCACCACAAAGTGCTATTTTAGGAATGCACAATGTAGTTGAACGCCCAATGGCGGTTAACGGACAGGTGGTTATTCGCCCAATGATGTACGTTGCACTGAGTTACGACCACCGCATTATTGATGGACGTGAAAGCGTGGGCTTTTTAGTTAAAGTAAAAGAAATGTTAGAAAATCCAAGCCGTATTTTATTTGGTGGTAAATTACCCGAAGAGGTATTGTTGGGGCTGTAGAATCTAAACTTTCTAACACTATTTAATTATTAGTTATTGTTTGTAAAAAATAACTATTTATAAATTTAAAAAAACTATATATTTACATCATGCAAAAAATAAGCAATACTTTTTATTATTACTATCCAAGGTATAACCATGGAATAGCAAAGTATTGTTCGTAATCAAATAACCTAAAACAATATATAAAGCCTGTTCCATAATGAACAGGCTTTTTTTATGCACTATATTAACTTAAAAAAATAAATAAAATGAACATGAGACCAATCACACAAGTTTATGAAAATTACACCCAACAAGATTTTTTAGTTTGGGAAACATTATTTAATCGGCAAATGAAAATTTTAACTCCTGTAGTTTCGGTTGAATATTTAAAGGCCTTAGAAATTATAAAGTTTACAGCAAATAAAATTCCTAATTTTAACGAGGTTAATGTACTTTTAAACGACCTAACGGGATGGAGTTTAGAGGTAGTTCCAAACATTAGCCCTCAAAATGAATTTTTTAATTTTCTTTCACAACAAAAATTTACAGCCACTTGTTGGTTACGAAGTATGCAGCAATTAGATTATTTAGAGGAACCAGATATGTTTCATGATGTGTTTGCACATGTACCATTATTGAGCAACCAAACCTATGTAAATTTTTTTAAAGGCATTAGTCATATTGCATTACGACATATTAATAATCCTATGGTTATTGAGTTGCTGGGTAAAATATACTGGTTTACCATAGAGTTTGGATTAATTAAAGAAAATAATCAATTAAAAATTTATGGGGCTGGTATTATATCTTCTAAAGAAGAAACTGAGCACTGCTTAAGCAATAAAGTTATTCAACAACCATTTAACGTACAAACTATTTTTAATACTGAGTATAGAACAGATATACTTCAAGAAAAGTATTTTATTATCGATTCGTTTAAACAACTTTATGATTCGTTAACCGAAATTGAAACTTTGTTAGAATATAATTTAGCATTGACTAATTAAAATTAAATAGCAATTTATACTTTTATATTATGTGGATAAAACAAAATAACCAATTACATCGTGTTTTTTTATTTAAAGATTTTAAAACCGCCTTTACTTTTATTACAAAAGTAGCGAGGCTTGCAGAACAACAAAAGCACCATCCTTTGTGGACAAACGAATATAATAAGGTTGATATTTATTTATCTACACACGACCTTGGTAATATTGTAACTGATAAAGATCGCACACTAGCTTTAGCTATAGATAAAGTGTTTAATAAAACAATTTAGCTTTAATACAGTAAAAACTTATTTTAAAAGTTTATAATTTTTATTTTCGCCAATGCGCCAACCTGTAAGTTGCTCTATAAAAAATAAAAATTTGTATTTAGCGTTTAACTTTACTTTTGTTTTATCATACGTATAATTCCAATTTGCATTTTCTATACGGTTGGTAAAAACGGCAGGGTGTGTGCCTTTGTATTCTTGTAAAATATCAATTATATTATAATCAAATTCATCGGCTAAGGTAATATTTTTTTTAACCCACTCATCGGTATGCCACATTTTATGAAAGCTTTGCTGTTTGGCTTGTTGGGCTTTTGGTGGCTTTACCCAACCATAATGATAGATAAATGCATTAATTTTTTTTACATTTAATTTTTTATTATCAATGGTTCTAAATCCTTGTGCATCTTTATACGAACGAATGGTTTTATTATTTTTAATAATCCTAATTTCGTTTTTATACCAACGTCCCCCTGCACCAATGTAATTATAATGCCCATAAAAATGTTTGTACTTAAATAACAATCCATCTACCTTAGTATTGTCTTTAAATTGCTGCATAGCATTTTTAATAGTATATAAATCTTGCTCGTGCACACATTCATCACTTTGTATATAAAAACACCAATCGTATTCTTGGGGTATTATATCAAATACTTTATTAGTTTCTTCAGCTAATACTCTACCTCCTTGGCGCAAATTATCATCCCAAATACTATCAATAATTTTTATTTTATCAGAGGCAATAGATTCAATTAATTTACGTGTTTCGTCTTCGCTTTTTCCTACACCAACATAAAATACATCACAAATTGGCAATATAGATGTTATGGCTTCAATTACAGGATAATCGTAGTTTATAGCATTTTTAATAATTGTAAAACCTGCAACTTTCATTTTTTAATTCAATACTTTTTAAAATGGATAACCAATGCCAAAATTAGCTACAATAGTTGTCCAAGGTTTTTTATCATATGTCCAACGATTATTTTCGGCATATTTTGGATCACGTAAAGGTGTGGCAACATCTAAACGCAATACAAAAAAATCTAAATCCCAACGTATGCCAATACCTCCTCCAATGGCAATTTGCTTATAAAAAGTAGTGGGAATAAATTCACCATTGGGTTTTACTACGTCTTTATTTAACCGCCAAATATTACCTGCATCCACAAACAATGCGCCATTAAACGATTTTAAAATATGAAACCGGTATTCAATATTTCCTTCTAATAAAATATCACCAATTTTATCAAAACGTGTCGTGCTATTTGTAGGATCATAACCACCAGGGCCTAAAGTACGTGCCCGCCAAGCACGATTACTATTTGGCCCACCCGTAAAAAAACTTTGTTCGTAAGGCAATACATTTAAGTTGGTTAAAGGTTTGCCAATACCTCCCGCTATGCGATAAACTACACGGCTACGTTTACGAATAGGGATATAAATACGGTAGTCAATATCGGCACGTAAAAATTGTGCAAAAGGTATATTAAAAATTAAATAACGGTTTAATGAATCGGGTTTTGCACCCGAGGCTTCAAAATATTTTCGTAAAATACTACCCGACGATTGTAAATTTAATTTAAAAAAACTTACTGCTTTTCGGCTTGTATTTGAATTTTCTTTAGAGGTATATGTGAAACCATATCTACTAAGGGTGGTAATATGATCTTGAAAAGAGTTTAATAAGAAAGCATCGTTTGTTTTTATTAATTGCTGTTTATAATCACCAAATAAATTTGCCCTCACTAAATAAGCTTCAAAGGGTGTAATTTCGTGACGTAGCCTATTTTTGCTTGTTTTAAAATTAAAACCATAGCTAATATTTGTAATTACACGGCTAAATAATTGGCTAGATTGGTAGTTTAAAGATGACTTTATGAATGTACGTGGTGACATTTCTTTTGTAAATGGTAACAATGAAAAAGGGAAAAATGCACGCGGAACAGAAAATGAAAATTCAGGACCGAACTGAACCGTATTAAACGTTTTTTTAAATTCGCTAATATTCGTATTTTCTTGTTGCGTATTAAATTGTTTTTGGGCAGCTATAGAGCCCTGCAGTTTAAGTTCAATAAACTCTCCACCTTTAAATAAATTTTTATTTTGATAGAGCAAACTACCATCAATACCTAAGTTACCCGAAGTATTAGTGCCTTCGGTTTCGGCAGTAATAGATTGTTTTACCAAGGGGTTACATATAACATAACAATCTAGCCGATTACTAAAATTTGTATTTTTAAAAAATTGAATAGATACATTTTTAAAAATGCCTAAACCTAATAATTGCCTGTATGTAATTTCGGCAGTATCTTTTCTAAAAGGTTGGCCACTGTGAATATCAACATAATTAGCAATTAATACTTGTCTATATGGCAATGGTTTATTTAATAAATATACCATGCTTTTATTTTTAACCCTTATGGTATCTTTAAAAAAAGCTTCGCGTAAATTGCCTACTACAGGCTCTGTAATAATATATATATTTTGTACTTTGTATTTAGTATGATAGGCAAACACCAACGAATCATTTGTAGTACTATATGCTTTTGAAAATTTTTTTAAATGGAGTTGTACGTCTATTGTATGTTTGGTGGCATTAGAATCTATATTAAAACTTATATATGCATTTTCAAAATAATAGTATCCGTTATTTAAAGCAAAATCAGTAATACGTTGGCGTTCGGCTTGAAATTTTTCAATATCATAAATCATACCTCGTTTTAAAAGGGTTTTAATGGTATCATCTAAAATTAGAGCTCCTAATTTTTCATCGTCCATTTTATATGTAATATTATTTATTTTGTAGGGGGATTTTGGATGTATTTTATACTCCACAATAGCACGTTTTTTATCTTTTTCAAATACTATCGTATCGGTAACAAAATTATTAAAAAAACCTTTGCTAAATAAATACCTATTAAGTTGCATTCGTGTTTGTTCGGTAATTGCCGAGTCAAGTACTACGGCTGGCTCACCAATATCTCTTACACTTTCGCGAAGAATCGGATCATCTTTATCTTTTAATTTAGGTGTTTTTAATTTTTTGCCTTTTTTTTCACGTTCAATGTTTTTTAAATCTGTTTTTATAATTCTATGAGCATTTATCGTATCGTACCTATTATTTCGTTTTTGTTTAATTGTGTTAATTTTTTCTTGATCCCACAAATTATACCACCACACATAAAAATGGAAAAGCCTAAATAATTTTCGGTTTGGTTTTTGGCGTATAAATGCTTCAAAACTTTCTTTAGGTAGGTTGGTTTCTTTGGTATTAAGTACTTCTACTTTATCTACTAAATACTGATTTGGTAATAATTTTTTAGTTGGGTTACAAGCAAAAGCCAAACAAAAAAAGCTAACTATTAAAAGCCAATTTTTGATACTTTTACTAAAAAATATTTTTAAAAATAAATGCAAAGCAACAAATAAATTGTACTAATTTAGGATAAAATATGATTAGTAAAAATCAAATAAATAACATACAAAGTTTACATTTAAAAAAAAATAGAGATTTACGTAAACTATTTTTAGTCGAGGGTATTAAAACCGTTGAAGAACTGCTAAATTACAGGTCAAATCTTATTTTACAACTTTTTGCTACAGAAGACTTTATTGCCTTTAATTTACAAAAATTAACATTTAATAACGTAAATTATACGCTAGTAAGTGATGAAGAATTAAGTAAAATAAGTTTGCAAAACACACCCAATAAGGTGTTAGCGGTATGTAATTATTTTAATGCAGAAGAAGATACTATTAATTTTGATAAAAATTTTAGTTTGTATTTAGATGATATTCGCGACCCAGGGAATTTTGGCACCATTTTACGATTAGCCAATTGGTTTGGAATTAGTACTATTTATTGCTCTACTACTAGTTGCGATTTTTATAACCCAAAGGTGATACAAGCTACAATGGGTGCTTTTTTGCGTGTAAACTGTATATATGTTGATTTAGCCCAATTAATTAAAACAAAAAATATAAATCACATTTATGGTGCAGTTTTAAATGGTAAAAATATATATAAGCAAAGTTTAAAAACTGGTTTAATTGTAATTGGAAACGAAGCAAATGGCATTAGCAGTGATAACTTGAAATTAATAAACCAACCCATTACCATACCCTGCCACACAAGCAATGGAAACGAATCGTTAAACGCAGCTATGGCTACATCAATAATTACTGCCGAATTTTATAGGCAATTAGTATTGTAAAAGATTATTTTTCTTTTGTTTTCTTCCAAACTTTATATTCATTTTGTTGTTCGGGTTTAAAGGCAGGCGCTCTGCGCAAAGGTTCACAGGGCTTTAACGAGGCATAACAATCTGCAGGAAGTTTTTGATACAAGGCTGTTCCTTTTGTTTTCCATGCAATCATTTCGTCACTTACATCTTTTACAATTTTTGCGGGATTACCAACCACAACTTTTCGCTTTTCAATTTTTGTTTCGGCAGGTACAAAACATAAAGCACCAACTATGCACTCGTCGCCAATCTCTACATCATCCATAATAACACTATTCATACCAATTAAACAGTTTTTACCCAAGGTAGCACCATGAATAATAGCACCATGCCCCACATGTGCGCCTTGCTTTAATAAGACTGTTGTGCCAGGAAACATATGTATAGTACAATTTTCTTGTACATTACAACCATCTTCAATAATGATTTGTCCCCAGTCGCCCCTAATAGCAGCACCTGGGCCTATATAAACATCTTTACCAATTATTACATTACCTGTAACAGTTGCATTTGGATGAATAAAAGCCGTTTTATCAATTACAGGTTTATAACCATTGAATTCGAAAATATTTGCCATAACTAGATTTTTAATTGTTTGATGATAATTTTTAATTAGCTCCTTTGAAATGCAATCATTATGACTTAACTTTTTATAACTCGTTTTTTTAATTTTTGTGCTGGATTACCTTGATAAATCCAAAATTCTTCTAAACTTGTAGTAGCAATACTTCCAACAGTTAATAAACTATGGCTTCCCATTCTAACGCCTGGGCAAATAACGGTTTGTGCACCTACCCATGCCCCTTCATCAATAGTAATTGTTCCCACCATTAAATCAAAAGTACTACGTTTGTAATTATGATTACCACACAGTAACATTGCGCCTTGTGAGATACAGGCATTACTTTTTATCGTTACCAAAGCTAAATTATCTATCCACACATTTTCACCAATCCAAACATCGTCCCCAACAACTAATTTCCATGGGTATTTAATAGATACATGCGGCTTTATAATAAAGCCTTTACCAATTTTTGCACCAAATAAACGTAATAAAAAACGCTTAAACCCATAAAATGGAAACGAGGATTTAAAATAAAATTTACTAACGATGTACCACATGGCACGTTTAAGTAAAGTGCCCCCTGGCTTATACCAATCATTGTTAAAGGTTGATAAATCGGTTGTATATGAACTCATAAATAAGTTTTTATAGGTATTAATATTTTCAGTTAAATTTATTTTATTTGTAATATAATTAATAGCCAATTTGCTTGTTACATCATACTGTTGTTGCGTTAGTTCTGAGCAAATAATAATTTTATCAATAAAGGCCTGCTTGTCATCTAAGGCTAATGCAAAGCCAGCATGATGCTGCTCACAATCGTTCCAAGGGGTTTGATTACTTATTATAACAGGGCAGCCACTTAATAAACTTTCTACAATGGAGTGCCCAAAATTTTCATTTAAGGTTGGTAAAAATAAAAAATGATAATTACAAATTGTATTTTGAACTTGGTTAAATTGTAACTCACCTTTATAGGTTATGGTAATATTTTTAGGTAGTTGATTAATTATTTTTAAACATTCATTCCAATAATTTTCATCTTCAATATTGCCAAAAATATCATAATTGATAGTATATTGAAAGGGTATGGATTCTAATGTTTTTAAAGCAAAATGTAAGTTTTTTACAGGAGAAATACGCGATAAGAAAAAAAGGTTTAAGTGATTTGGTTTTTTGATTTTATTGACTAAGAGTGGGACTGCTACATTAACATTTGGTGCAATTTTCACTTTTTCTGTTTTAAATCGAAGTAAAATATCGTTTTTTTCTTGTTCGTTTGTAGCATGAAAAACAATATTTTTATGCCAACCTAAAATACGTGATAAATTAATAAAGACATTTTTTTTAAAGGACTTTAAACTCATGGCACCTTTACTTAACATTCCTCTGGGTGCTAATAAAATTGGCGTTTTTTTAAATATATTACGCCTAAGTTTAATAATATTAACCGAAAAATTAAACGACCAAAAACTGTTTAGATAAATTAAATTAGGACTAATTTGATTTAATAAATTAAACATATTTTTTGAGGTTAAAAACTTAGCGTCAAAATAAAAATAATTAACTCCATCTTCGGTAAATAACTCGTTAGGTTTAATATTAGTGTACTCTTGTTTTGACCGTAAATCTTTATTAGTGGTAATGATATAAAAATTAAAATCGTTTTTAAGTAAGTTTACTAATGAGAAAATTGAACGAACTGGTCCGCCTGCCTTTGTACCTGGCAAATACCAATCAATTAGTATGGCTATTTTGGGTTTGTTCAAAATTTAATTTTCTAAGTTATTTTGTTTTAACCAATTATTTAAAACTACTAAGTGCCAAATTCTACTCCAAGTTACGGTTTTATCATTATTTAAAAAACGTTGCCACAAATTTTGCACATTTTGTTTTATACAAAAATCATAATTACTAAATTCTATAATATTTTTTTCGCAAAATGTTTTTAAATCATGTTTTAACCAATGTTGCCAAGGTAAAGTAAATCCCATTTTTGGTCGGTTTACAATTTCAGAAGGTAATAAATCACCCAAACTATCGGTTAATAATTTTTTTGGAGTATGCGGGTATTTATGTTCGTCACTCAAACTCAGCACAAAATCAATTAATTTATAGTCTAAAAATGGCTCTCGTACCTCTAAAGCAACAGCCATACTCATTTGATCGGTATCACGTAATAATACATTTTGTAAATAAGTATTAATTTCTGCTAAACTAACAGCACTTAATAACTGATTTTTATGTTGAGGAATAGAGGAAATTATTTTTTCAATTTGACTAAAGGCGTTGGTATTTTTTAATAAACTACTTAGCTCTTTTTTAGTAAAAATAGTTCGGCTTAAAGGATAAGCTGAGTTAAAATTAATATTATTTTCACTCAACAACTCTGCAATTTTATTACCACTTATTGATTTTTTTTGTTGTTGAATAAGTGCTCCGCCAAATTGTCTACCAATTTTTGGAATTACATTTAACCAAGCTTTTTTTTGCAGTTGATACATCCGCTTAAATACATCGTAACCAGCAAATAATTCATCGCCACCAATACCGCTCAAAGCCATGGTAACACCTGCTTGCTTGGTTGCTTTACTTACAATGTATGTATTTGGCCCATCGCCAGTGGGGTGATCAATGGCATTTAGTGCTTCAGGTAATTGTTTTAAAAAATCAGTGGGCGTTAATTTAATTTCGTGATGTTGGGTATTAAATTTTTTTGCGATTAATTGTGCGTATTTACTTTCAGAAAATTGACTTTCATCAAAACTAATATTAAAAGTTTGAATTTTTTGGGGACTAACTTTACTCATTAACCCTACAACAGCACTCGAATCAATGCCTCCTGATAAAAAAGCACCAAAAGGTACATCGGCAACCAAACGCTGTTGAACGGAATGTGTTAGTAATTCATTTACTTTATTGCAAATTTGAGAGTAGCTTAAATCATTACTCGTCTTAGAAATCTTATTAATATCATAATAATGTGTAATAGTTGCTTTTGACTCTTCATACTCCAAATAATGTCCAGGCATTAACATTTTAACGCCTTTTACAATTGTATGAGGCGCAAAAACAGTTTGATACATTACATATTCTGCCAATACATTTTTGTTAATGCCAAATTGTTTTATACCTGAATGAATGATAGGGCGCACTTCGCTCGAAAACAAAAAACCCTCATCGCCATAATAATAATACAAAGGTTTTACCCCTACCCTATCGCGTGCAATAAATAATTTATTTAATTCAGTATCAAAAATTGCAAACGCATACATACCGTTAAAGTATTGCAAACATTGGTTTCCCCAACGGATGTAAGCGGCTAAAATAACTTCGGTATCACTATTAGTTTTAAAAAAATAAGGTGCTTCTGCTGTACCTTGTGCTGTACGTTGTAATTCTAATTTTAAATCTTTATAGTTGTATAATTCACCATTATAAATAATTACATAGCGTTTATCGTTTGAAACAAAAGGTTGATTGCTTTCAGCATTCAAATCAATAATTGATAAGCGGCGATGGCCTAAGCTAATTAAATTATTACTCCAAACCGAATCATTATCAGGCCCGCGATGTGCCAAACGGGTATTCATTTTTTGAACAAGTTGATTTTTTTGTTCTTGAGAAAATGATTGAGAAATAAAGCCGTTTATACCACACATAAAATTATAAATCAATTGATTTTAAAAATTGTTTGTTGCTTATCATTAATCTTATCCCTTCTTCAACCGTAATTAGTTTTTTATTTAGTATTTCTTTCATTTTAGTGTTTTCGGGCTGACGGCGGGTCATATCGCCATCTTTTAATGGTGGAAAATAACTAATTTGAGATGAGGAATTAGTTATTTTAATAATTAGTTGAGCTAATTGTTTTATCGTTAGAATTTCGTCGTTACCAATATTTATAACATCGTTAACTAATAATTTATTTTCAAAAATTATATTACACACTTCAACATTATCATCTACATACGTAAATGTGCGGGTTTGAGAGCCATCACCATAAATAGTTATGTCGTTATTTTTTAAAGCCGCCTCTAAAAAACGAGAAATTACAAAATCGGTACTTTGATTTGGGCCATAAGTATTAAAAAATCTAAAAATAGTATAGGGTAAATTATACGCTTGCGAATAGCTTCTAAAAAAACATTCGCCTACATTTTTAACTACAGCATAAGGCACACGAGAATTGAGCGGGGTGCTAAATTCATGTTGTGGTAATTCTACAGGCTCACCATATACTTCGCTACTTGAAGCAAAATAAACATGTTTTACTGATGAGTTTTTTGAAAGATTTAAAATATTTTTAATTCCATCAATATCATTTAAAACCGAAATAGGATTATTTTGTGTACGCTGAACGCCAACTACAGCAGCATAATGAAATACATAATGGAAATTATACGAATGCATAATGGTAGAAATATCGGCATAGGTATTTACATCCGCATTTATAAATTTCCAATTTAAATTATCTTCTGCAGGGAGTTTAGAAATATAACCCGTTGATAAATTATCAACTATCACAACATAATTATTGAGGTTAAGTAATAATTTTTTAACCAATGCACTACCCACGTTGCCTGCACCACCCGTTACTAATATTTTATTTTTTCCTAAAATCATTTTTAAATTCTAAAAGTGTATTGCACCATTTTTCAACGGTAATATTTTGAGCTAAGGTGTGGCTATACTCGGCCATTGTATTTAATTGTTGTGTAGTTAATTGTATTATTTTTTTTAAGTTATTTACCAATTCGTTATTCGTATTAGAATGATTAAATAAATATCCGTTTTTATTTTCTTCTAAAAAAATTTGTTTTGCCCCTATGTTGTTACTTAAAATTAATGGAAAACCAGAAGCTGCATACTCTTGTACAACAACACCCCAAGGCTCAAATTTACTGGGCAAAATAAATACACCACATTGTAATAAAATAGGTTCTAAATCTTTTGGTTGAACAAACCCAAAATGTTTTATTTTTGGATGTTGTATAGGCTCGATATTTCCTGTGCCCAAACACCAGAGTTCCCATTCATTTGGATGCTGGTTTTGTAACTCAATAAAAGCATTCCATAATTCTTTAATACCTTTAAAATCATAATATCTTCCAACATATAAAAAACGTTTAGGGAAATTATTTTTTTTAATTTGAATAGAGTTTGAATAAACTAAATTAAATTTAATTAAATCAGCACAATAAAACCCTGTTTTGATTGTATGAGATTTAAACCCTAATTTTTGTACATAACTAAATTGTGAATTACCCGGTACCCAAGCATTAGAAAATATTTTTAATAAATAAAGTCGACTTAAAATAATTGCTATTTTTTGTTTTATAGAACCTGTATAATGTGTATCGCAAGTTATAATGGTGGGTATTTTATTAAAATATGGTTTTGTTAGTTTTAAATAATCTTTATCAATCCAACCACTACATACAATTATACTTGGGTTAATGGTTTTAATTAAATGTTGTAATTGGATATAAGTATAATTACTTTTTTCATAAACATTTATACTTTTTGGAATATCAAATTGAAAGGGTGCTTCTTTATTTACTGCCCATCTAATAATATGAACATTTGTAGAAGCGGACAATTGTTTACAGCAATTTAAAAAGTAATCGGCAATTTCGGTATATAAAAATAATGCTATCATTTAGAATCGACATTTAATGATTCAGTGTATTTATTATAAGCCATTTTATTATAATAATACATCCACCCGTAAAGAAAAAAGCCATTATATGTATAGTTGCCTTGCCTTGCATATTGTAGTAATATTAAAACTAAAAGAGCATTACCAATAAGCCAGTAATCATCAATCTCATTGTTATTTAAATCGCGTGACACGAAATATTTAAATACAAAAAGTATTAAAAAAAGTATACCAATTAAACCTGCTTCAGATACAACTCTCAAAAACATAGAGTTGGCATCTGTAGTATTAAATTGATAAATACCTCCAATTTTTTCACTTAAATTATATTTTTCATACGCAAATTCATGAGATCCTAAACCTGTACCAAATAAAGGATTTTCTTTAAAATTTTGCTTAGCAGCATTATAATTATTATAAAATACAAACGAGGAACCATGTACTCTTTTTAAAAAGTTTCTTATTCGTTTTACCTTACCTGATTTAGTTTCAGTTTTACTAATATCATTGTCTAAAATATTTTCAAAAAATAATTCATTTATTCCATCTACTCGTTCTTTAAATTCCTTAGTATTGTTATAAGCAATAAAAAATAAAAAAATAACTAGTGGTATGGCTATTAAAAAATATCTAACGGCGCCGTAATTTATGGTTAACAGTACTACGGCAAAGAAAATACCAAGATATGCAACGCTTGAAAAAGAAAGTACATAGCACGTAATTACTACTAAACATTTTTTTAAAGAAAGAAAGTTGCTTGTTCTGGTAATTATTTGATATATAGAAATAAAAAAAGCTGGTCCTATAACTGCTCCTAAATAGGAGGGTTCGCTAAATAAACTGTTAATCCTAATTCCTAAACCACCTGAAGTTAAACTCCATTTATTTACTATATATATTAATTTTAAATTATAACCATATTTAAATCCAATCCAATAAGATACTAATTGGAACAAGCCTATCAAACATACAAAAAAGGAAACATTTAGATACATTTTAAAAATGCGTTTTACATCAAATTCGTAATACTGCATCACATATTGATAAAAAATTAAACTGATTGCAATATTTAAATATATTTTTAAGAAGTTGGCTATCGTATTATTATCTACCGCAATATTAAATATACCTACTATAAGTAATGGAATAAGTATGTATAAATTTTGAGCATAAAATTTATACTTTAAAATAAAAATAGGAAGTAATGCTAAAATTGGGATGTATGAAAGATAAAATTCGAAAGGATCTTTAAAAAAAACATAACTTGTAAAAAACAAATTCAAAAAAATACCTATATCTATTATCAGCGCTAGCATTAAATTATATTTACTTCTCTTTCAAGTGTTACGCCAAATGTATTAAATACTTTTTGCAATACATAAGTTGATAGTTGATATACATCATCACCCGTACAATTATTTTTATTAATTAAAACCAAAGCTTGTTTTATATGAACGGCGGCACCATTATACGCATAACCTTTTAAGTCACACTGTTCAATTAACCAACCTGCTGCTAATTTATAATTACCATTAGCTAATGGATAAGCAACTAAGTTTGGATACTTTAATTTTAAATTTAAATATACATTTTCAATTACTTCGGGGTTTTTAAAAAAACTACCTGCATTACCCATAATTTTTGGGTTAGGGAGTTTACTTTCTCTAATATTTATTACTGCGTTTGAAACATCTTTAATACTAGGATTTATAATTTTCATGTGCTCTAACTCCGTATTAATGGCTCCATAGGTTGTATTTAAATGAGCCTGTTTTTTTAATTTAAAACTAACCGACGCAATTAAATACTTATTCTTAAACTCATTTTTAAACACACTTTCTCTATAACCAAACTTACATTGTAATAGATTAAAGCTTCTTTTATTGCCCGTTTCAATATCTAAAGCTTCTAATTCATAAAAAACATCTTTAATTTCTACACCATAAGCTCCAATATTTTGCATAGGGCTAG
>JAYTRS010000279.1:0-14640 GCA_043746065.1 Bacteroidota bacterium
GTAGCAATACTTGTTATATTTTCTTCTTGTAAACCATTAATTAAATTAAATAAATGTGCCCTATTACTAATTACAATAGCCGTTTTTTTAAGTGATTGTTGATACACCGAAGCATTCCACTTCTTACTTGCCAAACTCAGTAAAATATGAGCGCCTTGAAAGTATGGAAAATCTTGTACCAATTTTTGTAATTGAGGCACACTTTCTTTATCCAACAATTCAGGATTTTTAATATAATTTATAAGCGTTTGTGCTTGCATTTATACAAATTTAGTTATTTTTTAAGATTGTAGATTTAAATATGTTTCTTAATTTTATCCTAATAAAATATAGCCACCTCAAAAAAGGGTTAAAACAAAAATAATATGCAAAAAATTTTAATAGCTAACCGTGGCGAAATTGCTTTACGCGTTATGCGAAGCGCCCGCGAAATGGGCATAAAAACGGTAGCCATTTTTTCGGAAGCCGACCGCCATGCACCCTTTGTAAAATACGCTGATGAGGCGGTTTGCGTAGGCCCGCCACCTAGTTCGCAATCGTATTTACAAGGCGATAAAATTATTGAAATTTGTAAACAATTAAAAGTTGATGGCATTCATCCAGGGTATGGATTTTTAAGTGAGAATGCTGATTTTGCTCGTAAAGTAAAAAAAGCGGGGCTTATTTTTATTGGCCCAAGTGCCGAAAGTATGGATATGATGGGCGATAAATTAAGCGCCAAAGCCACTGCTAAAAAAATGAACGTGCCTATGATTGAAGGATCGGACGGTGCTATTAGCGATGTAGCCGAAGCTATTAAAATTGCAAAACAAATTGGGTTTCCTTTATTAATTAAAGCCAGTGCCGGTGGTGGTGGTAAAGGTATGCGCTTGGTTGAAAAAGAAAGTGAAGTTGAAGAGCAAATGAAATTTGCTGTAAGCGAAGCCATCTCTTCGTTTGGTAATGGTGCTGTCTTTATCGAACGTTATGCCAGTCGCCCACGCCATATAGAAATACAATTATTGGCCGATAATTATGGTAATTGTGTGTACTTATTTGAGCGAGAATGTAGTATTCAACGTCGTCATCAAAAAGTTGTAGAAGAAGCGCCAAGCAGTGTATTAACGCCCCAACTTCGTGAAAAAATGGGCAAATGTGCCGTTGATGTGGCAAAGGCTTGTAACTATAGTGGTGCCGGAACAGTTGAATTTTTATTAGACGATAAATTAAATTTTTATTTTTTAGAAATGAATACCCGCTTGCAAGTAGAGCATACTGTAAGCGAAATGATCACAGGAATAGATTTAGTAAAAGAGCAAATTAAAGTAGCCCGTGGCGAAAAATTATCATTTACACAAGAGGATTTAAAAATAAATGGATATGCTATTGAAATACGTGTGTGTGCCGAAGATCCTTTAAATAATTTTTTACCAGAGGTTGGAAATTTATCTATTTATAAAACGCCAACAGGCAATGGTGTGCGGGTAGATGATGGTTTTGAGCAAGGTATGGATATCCCTATTTATTACGATAGCATGATTGCTAAATTAATTACGCATGGAAAAGATAGAACCGAAGCTATTGAAAAAATGTTGCGCGCTATTAATGATTATAAAATTGTAGGAGTTGAAACTACTTTAGATTTTTGCACCTTTGTTTTAAAACATGATGCTTTTGTAAGTGGCAATTTTGATACGGGTTTTATACAAAATTATTTTACCCCCGAAGTTTTAACAATTAAAAATACTGAATTAGAAGAAATTTCGGCCTTAGCTGGTGCTTTGGTTTTTGACAATACAAAAAATATAAACGTTGTAGAAACCGTTAGTTCTGTTAAAAAAAGCCAATGGAAGACAAATAGGTTAAATTAGTTGCAACTTATAGGTTACCTTTTGCGTATAATATAATAAAGGGATAAAAGGCTATTGTGTTAAATGTTTTATAATTTTATATTATTTTCAATTAAAACAATCTGTGTTATCTTAATTTCATATAATAATAATAAATGAAAAATTGTATTTACATATTTAAAAACAATTTATTTAAAAAAACAATTTTTGTTTTATGTGTATTTACGCCAGTTTTTTTTATTTCTCAAACAACGTTTGTTGACTTAACGGTACCACCCGAAAAGGGCTTTAGGTGTCGTGCCGAAATTGTAAATGGCGATACCATACCCGTAATAGATTTATTTACAGTGGATGTAATTACTGATTTTGTATTTAAAACACCTCGCCAATATGAATTATGGACGCGTACTAAATACAATGTAAAAGTGGTTTACCCTTATGCAATTTTAGCAGCGGCTAAATTAAAAGAGTATGATAAAGTATTGGCTATGCTTACGGATGAAAAGCAAAAAAAAGCGTATTTAAAATTATGCGAAAAAGATTTACGCCATGAGTTTGAAGATGAGTTAAAAGCCCTAACCGTAAGTCAAGGTAAAGTATTAATGAAATTAATTGCCCGCGAAACGGGCAAAACAACTTACGAGATTGTAAAACAAATGCGTGGCAGTTTTCAAGCTTATTTTTGGCAAGCTTTAGCCAGTTTATTTGGCAATAGCATGAAAGTTAATTATAATGCCGAAGAAGATATTATGATTGAGCGCGCTGTAAAGTTAGTAGAAACAGGGCAATTTTAAATTTATTATTCCTTAATTAATTTCTGTAAAAAAGTTTTATCATCCCATTTTACTTGTATAAAATAAATACTAGGTATAAATTCTGTTGTATTAATTTTAATACTATTTTCACTACTTAAAAACGAACTTATTTTTTGGCCTAAAGAAGAGTAAATTGTAATTTCTTTTTCTTTACCATCATTATTATTAATAGTAATAATATCCGTAAATGGGTTAGGGTAAATAGAAAATTCTTTATTAAATGCTAAATTTAATTGAACAGCTGTAACTGTGCCACAAGAAGCTATTTGTGCGGTGCCAGTAATACTAAAACTTGCGGTACCATTTACACCACTGGAATTTGAAAAAAGTAAAACAAATTTCTGACCAGCTATAACAGGAATTGATGGTTGAAAATTGCTAGCATTTGCACCTGCAGGAATTATGCCCATACCTGTTCCTCCAGATGATGATGCGTTCATATTACACGAAACGGGAGCTAAACTATTACTAAAAATGCCTGCGCATATATTCGAGATTGAAATTGTTGAGGTCCATAACGCCCAATCATAATAGCCCATTTGAGGAAATTGAGAGCTATTATCCCCCCATTGAAAAACCTAAATTACCACTTTGTGTAATTGTAAAGGTAAGCCATTTTGACCCACTTCCGGCAGACCACAAACAACCTGCGTTTACCCCTTGTGGATTTGTTGTTGGATTACTAATTCCGCCAACATCGTTACTATTTAAGCCAGTACCACCAACGGTTAAGGGAAAACTAACAGAGTTAGTGCAAATAGACATAGCATTTACACAAGCTGTAGTATTTTGAGAATAATGTTTGTTTGCCAGTAATAATGTGAATGCAATAATTATTTTTTTAAAATTTATCATAATCGATAATTACAACAACTGTGCCAAAATATGTTAATAGGCTAAAATTATAAATTTGGTTTCAGTAACACTTAGCTTAGTGTAACCAAAGATATATTACTGATGCCGAAGATTTATATAACTTTTTTAATTGTATTACAAAAGTTTAGTGTTTTAAAATCATCACCTATCAGTATCTGCTGTTGAACCTACCGAAATACCAGCCTTCCATAACCTATTACCCAATTGATTCCGTTCACCGTGATACAATTATTTTCTAAATGGAAATAATTTTTTGTTTTACACCTTAATACAATTTTACATTTTAGGCTGTTCGGTAATTTTAAATTCGGTACGGCGGTTAATTTTATGTTCTTCGTCGGTACAATCTACACCATTACCACATTTGTTTAATAGTTTGGTTTCGCCATAACCCACAGCTTTTAAGCGGGTTTTAGCAATGCCTTTGCTTATTAAATAATCAACCGCAAATTGTGCACGTTTTTTTGAAAGTGCTAAATTAAACGCATCACTCGATTTACTATCGGTATGCGAACTCAATTCAATTATTAATTTTGGGTTAGTACCTAAAACACCTACTACTTTATCTAATATGGTAATACCTGCCGCATCCAATTTAAAATCGCCGCTGGCGTAATAAATACTTTCAACAATGGTAAGTTGTTGGTTGGCTTTGTTTTTCATTTCTAATACTTGTAACCAAGGGTCGTCAACCACAAATTCACCCATGGCAACTTTATCGGCCTCTAACAATTTAAAATTAAATTTGCCTTCGCCATTTTTATCTAGTACTTTATAAATGCGACCTTTGGCATCGGCAATGTAAATACGTTTTACACCATTAAGGGCGGGGTCTTTATCATCGGCTTCAAACAGGTAATTTTTATCGCCTTTAAGATTTTTAAAATTAAATTTTCCTTTATCGCTGGTGCTTACTTGTTGGGGTTCAAAAGCGCTACCCTCTTCTTTAATTTTAAGTTTAGCATTTGTAATTGGTTTTTTATTTTGGTCGTACATATAGCCATATACTTCCATTACTAAGTTTTCGTCATCGGCATTCATATCGGCCATTAATGCTTTATCTGAACTTAAAATTTTAAATCTAAAATTTTCTTTTCCCGTTCTAAAGGTTTTTAATTCTTTACCACTTTTATTGGTTAAAGTAACTTTTGTGTTTTCGGGAAGTGATATATCAGTTTCTTCAATGGCAATTAAATAATTTTGATCGGTGGGTATATTACGAAATGCAAAAGCGCCAAATTCGTTGGTGGTGGTTTCTTCTAATACATCGCCATAATCGTTTACAATTTTTATGCGTGTATTTTTTATAGGTTTACTTGGGCTTTCGCCATACAGTAAATTTCCGGCAAGGGTTAAATTATCGTCAGTAAATAAATCGGGTAAGCCGTTGGGGTCAACGGGTAAGTTTTTAAATACAAATTTATCGGTACCTACTTTTGCGGTTACACGTTGTATCACGCCATTTTTATCGGCTAAGTAATAACGTGCTTTACCTGTAAACTTAGGATCGGTTTCGTCAACCACGGCCATGTATTTTTTTTCTGCATCTAAATTTTTAAATTCAAATACGCCATTAGCATTGGTTTTAGTGCTGTCTAGGGCAATGCCCTTATCATCTAATAGGACTACTTTTACATTTTGTGCAGGGTTGTTTGTGTTTTCGGTTAGTAAAACCGTGCCCGAAAGTGTCATGGCTTTGTTTTTATATTCGTACATATAAATATCATCTCTGCCTTTGCCACCAAGCCTATTAGATGAAAAGTAACCAACGCTATCGTTTAAAAATGTAATGCCAAAATCATCGTAACTACTGTTTAGCGTTAGGCCTTCGTTACGTACCAAAAGCCATTTGTTATCTACAGTTTTTGCCGAATAAATATCTAAACCGCCAAAGCCTGGCAGGCCTGTGGATGAGAAAAACAAAACGCCATCTTTACGAATACAGGGAAACATTTCATCGGCACTGGTATTAATATCTGGCCCTAAATTAACGGGTTTGCCCCAGCCGTTATTGGTTTTTGTGCATACGTAAATATCTTTTCCGCCATAGCCATTTGGCATATTGCTTGTAAAAAATAATTGGTTGCCATTTTGGCTAATGCTTGGGTGGGCTACAGAATAGCTATCGCTATTGTATTCAAAGGGTTGTGTATTGCTCCATTTTCTATCGCTGCCAGTGGCTATAAATATTTTTGCATGGTTTACAAAATCTTTTTTTTGTTTGTAATTAACACGTGTAAAGTAAAGGGTTTTGCCATCTACACTGAGGCTTGCGGGGCCATCGTGGTAATCGGTATTTAATTTTTTTGAAAACGATTTTGATTTTTTTACGTCGCTGCCTTTTAATTCAGAGGCGTACATGTTTAGGTAAGGTTCGCCGTTATAATCGTTTACGTTATAATCTACAAAATTAAATTCAACGCGCTCGGCAACAAACATTAATTTATTATTTTGTACAAAGGGCGAAAATTCAGATTTATCAGAATTTATTTTTTCTAAGTTTTTTACTTTATACTCAATAGGTTTACTGGTGTAATAATTTATTTCTTTACAAAACTTTAATGCTTTTTTTGCGTTGGCATCGTTAGGTTTTAGTTTTATGTAATTGTTATATTGCTCAACGGCTTCGGGGTATTTGTTATTTACTTTTAGTACTTGCCCATAGTTATAAAACACATCGGCATTTACGTTGGTATTAATAGCTAATGCATTTTTGTATGCTAATTCGGCGTTATCATATTCGTTTATATTTTTATAACAATCGGCAAGTTTTATTAAAGCATCTTGTTTTACTGCCGAATTTTTTTCGTTAGTAGCGCTTTTATATTTGCTAATGGCTTTAATGTATTGTGCTTTTGCCGCATACTTATCACCTTTGCTTACTTGGCAAAAAAGTATGTTTATATAAACGGTAAATAGTACAGTATAAATTAGTTTATGAATCATAAGTTTTATAAAAATCGTGGGCTAATCATTTTTGATTTATTGTTTCCTGAAAAATCAAATCCAAGCATTACTTCGTGGCTAGCCCCTAAGCGGCGCCTATCGTTTACACCTGTATCGTAACTATAGGCTACTCTAAATTTAGGAGTTACATAGTATTGTAATAAAAAACCTGGCCCATAGCCCCCTCTCACAAAAGCGCCTAACCATAATTTTTTGTATAAAAAAAAGTTTAAATTAATATCTAATAAGCCTGCGTTATCGGTATTTTTTAATAAAAGAGTGGGAGCAAACACTACATTTTTGTTTATAGAAAATGATTTACCAATGCTAACAAAGGTATGCGTACGTAACCTGTAGCCTAAAGCTGAACCGTTTGTGCCAACAGGTATTTCAAACAAATTTTTGGCAGCAATATGTGTAGCGCTTATGCCTATAAAAAACGAATTGGTGCGCAGGTAAAAGCCTGAATTTATATCTAAGGCATTGTAAGTTTGGTTTTGTAAAAATATAGGTGAGTTTTCGGTAGTTTTAAAATTTAATTTATTAAAATCGAATTGGAAACGATTGTAACCTGCGTTTACGCCTAACGATAATTTCCATTTAGTAGATAATTTTAAAATGTATGCAAAGTTGCCATATACACCAAACATATTTCGTGGGCCCATCACATCGTTTACAACCGTTAACCCTACACCTACATTTTTATTTAAAATGGGGCCGTGTATGCTTAAGCAAGTTGTTTTGGGTGCGCCATTAAAGCCTGCCCATTGATTACGTACAGCACCTATTACGCTCAAGCCATCGCGGGCACCAGCATAAGCAGGGTTAATAACCATTTGGTTAAATTGGTAAAGGTTATACTGAGGGTCTTGCTGGGCATTGCCAATAAAGAAAAGTGCAAGGGCTAAGGTTATAAATAATTGTTTTTTCATTTTTAAAACAGTTTTTTTTATTGTTTATTTAATCTTTTAAAATTTCTACCCAACCTTTTATTAATTTGCTTCCATCTCCTAAATTAATGATATAAAAATAGGTAGTTGAGACAAGCTTAGCAACATCTTCGCGGGCTGGCCAATATTTTGTAACGTTATCGTAATTTTTAATTTCATCAATTTGTTGACCCCAACGGTTATATATGGTGACCGTATTTTTAGGAAACTCATTAATGTTTTCAATTGTAAATACATCGTTTGTGCCATCGCCATTAGGAGTAAGGGCATTAAATATATTTACTTTACACGGGCCGTTTATATCGTTTATAGTAATTATTTGTAAAGGTAAGGTGTCTGTTTTTGTGCCAGTATCAACAATAACTTCAAGGGTGTAGGTGCCCGCCATTAAGCTATCAACTAGGCTACAATCACTTGTAGGGCAAAGGCTTATGGGCAACCAATTATAAGTAATAGTATAGGTTGGTAGTACATTAGAAATTGCAGCCGAAATAAAACCATTGTTTTTACCAGTGCAGGTAACATCGCTTTTTATAACACTTAGTGTAGGGCCTACTATGGATACTACATCGGGTTGTAAAAAACCTTGCGTAATTAAAAAATTAGCGCCAATGGTTTGGGTAAAAGGTTCGCCCACATTATCAGTAATGCTAATACCTGTGCTACCTAATTGGCGATGGCTACCCGCCGAATTTATAACTTGTGGCGTTATTGTTTGCCCTATAATTTTAGTAAACGAAATACATAAAAAAAGCAGGGCAATTTTTATGCTAAGGCTTAATGTATTTATTTTTTTTAATTGTGTCATTTTTACTTTTTAAAAAATATTAATTCCCTTCAATTACTATATAATTAAAGTACATTGTATAAGTTGGGTTGGCATAAGCGGTATCAAAAACTATTCTAAAGCCACTGGCTGTTACATCAACATAAACACCATTTACCGAAACGGCTTGCCCAGCATATTGGTTATTTGCAGGTGTAATAACTACCATGGGGATAGAGTTGTAAGGTTTATTAAAAGTAACCACAGCTTGTGAGCCAGCAGCCGTGGTTGCTCCCATTACAATTTCAATAATGCCACTAATATCGGTTGAGTTTCCACCCCAAAAATTAGCCGTTGTGCCGTTAGCACCGGTAATTAATGGTGCAATTGTTTGTGTTGATTTTATATGCCCATCGTTAACGGTTAATCGGGTATTTAGCGAAGTAACGTTAGTGCCAACACCTACACTGCCTGCCACGCCCACATTACCTGTGCTAAAATCGCCTTGTATTATTGGCGTGGTAGAATTACTATTTGCAATAATAAGTTTATCATCGCCGGTTTCGTTATAGCCAGCTCCATGTCCAATAAAAACATTTCGGTTTCCGGTTGCTAATTTACCTGCCGTAAAACCAATGGCAGTATTGTTTTGCCCCAGCGTAGTGTATAGTGCCGCATAACCCACTGCTGTATTATTATTACCCGTCATATTTGAGTACAAAGCTCTTACGCCAAAGCCAACGTTTGAAACACCTGAAGTATTGTTTAAAAGTGCTTCAAAGCCATTGCCAACATTATTTGAGCCGGTAGTATTAAATGATAAAGCTGCTTGGCCAATGGCAGTATTGTTAAAACCAGTAGTATTAGCAATGCCAGCCGTATAACCAAAAAAGGTGTTTGTATTAATATTATCTATTTTGCCACTTATTTTATTATTTACTTTAATTGTAAAGGGCACATTATCAATTGTACCAATAAAGTTATTCGCATTGTTTGTGCCACTATTGCCCGTTAAGCCCCAGCCATTTGCATTGCCCGATTTTTCGGCATACAAAGCATAAGGTACGCTTACTAATTGTTGTGTGCCTAAAAAGGTATAACTTGTACCACCCGCAGCATCCATTCCTATTTTTAAAAAATAAGGGCCGTTTTGCCAGTTTATACCACTTAAAGGGTTTACAGCACCAATTTGTGTATTAAATAAACCAAGGCTGTTTGTATTTACTGTTTGTTGCTCAGTATAAGCTACCGAACCAGATGTGGAGCCCTGTAATAACTCAAACTTAATACCAATAGTTTGATTTATTATGGGCGTACCCGCTATATTACGCGCTACACCTTGGTAATTTATTAAGTAAGGGCTTTGCGAAAAGCTTTTAATACCAAATAAAACAAATAATATTAATATTGTTTTTTTCATAATTAATTAATTTATGCCAATTACATAATACGAAAAGGCATCGGTATTGGTTATTAAGGTTATGGCAGTAGCTGTATTATTTTTAAAAACGATAGAAAATCCAGATGTGGTTGATACAACGTAGTGGTAGGTTTGTGCCCAATCATTACTGGTTGGGCTTATAACCACTACTGGATTGCTGGGATATGATTTACTAAAAGTAACGTTAATAGTACCAGTACTAAAGGCGGCTACATTACTTGATCCATTAATATATTTTAAAGTGCCTGCTACATCAGTACAACCAGTAGAACCAAAAGAAAAATTATAAGGGCCAGATGCGCCAATTATAAAACCACCTCCTGATTGAGTTGTTGAAATATGGCCATTATTTAAACGTAGTGCAACATTTGGTAATGTTCCAATGCTAGATGAGCTAATAGCTTCAATAGCAACGCCACTACCATTACTTTGGGCAACTAAGGCAGGTTTAGTAGCATTTTTTTGTATTACAATTAAAGCCGTATCAGATGAAATACCAGCAGGATTTACTATGGTTACTCTGCTGTTATAACCAATACTACCTGAAAATGGAATGCCAAATAAAATCCTATTATTTGTGTAGGATGGTGCAGCATGTATATAGTTTGCACTATTGGTAAACGGGCCAGTATTAATACCTGGCGTTTGCCATCTTGCCCTACCAGTGCTGCTTCGGGTTAATACATCACCAACATTACCAAGGTTTGTGGTAGTGCCTAATAATAACGAGTCATTTACTAAAACGCCACCTTTATCAAACAAACCTGCATAGCGGGCGTTTGTTAAACTATTTTGATCGGTTGTACCATACACGCCTATTGCTATGCTGGTGGCTACTTTGCCATTACCAATACCAATTACACCAATACCTGTATTGTTACTAGCACCATAATTAAAGCTACCTATGCCAAAACCTCCACCATTATTATTACTTGAACTTTGAGTACCAAATATTGATGTACTATATGGGTTAACAGAATTACTAGGTGTGCTACCTAATATTACTGATTTTATAGCCGCCTGCCCACTTTGTGCATTTACATGCAGGGCTGCAATAGCGCTACTATCTGAAGGATTTGAAGTAGTGGCATGAAATTTACTTTTTATTTCGTTTGGAAAAAGACCTATAGAAACTCTAACATCATCGTTAATAAGGTTGTTAGAATTTTTCCAAACCTGTGCTAAGCTATCCCAACGTAGGGTTTGCCCATCTCTCACACCATTGGGTATATTACCCGCGTTAATAGTAGTAGTATTACCCCCTACACTTAAAACATTACCAACATACGCAACTGTGGGCGATGGTGCTGACCCTGCTTTTTGGGCAAACAGGGCATAGGGTACGCTTACTAATTGCTGTGTGCCTAAAAAGGTATAACTAGTGCCGCCTGTAGCATCTATACCTATTTGTAAAAAATAAGGTCCGTTTTGCCAATTTATACCAATCAAGGGGTTAGATGCACCAATTTGTGTATTAAATAAACCAAGGCTATTGGTACTTACCGTTTGTTGCTCGGTATAAACTACTGCGCCTGAGGCTGAACCTTGCAATAACTCAAACTTAATACCAATGTTTTGATTAATGATAGGTACACCAGCCGCATTACGGGCTACACCTTGGTAGTTTACTAAAGGAGGGCTTTGCGAAAAAGCATTTAATGTAAATAATATAAAAAGTAATACTGTTTTTTTCATTTTAGTGTATTTTTATAATGTTTCTTTTAATATAAGTCTACCGCCATACCCTCCTGAGTCTAATGTTACACCATTAGAACTACCTACATTTGTATTAGCATTTATTGTAATAGTATGTGTACCTGCCGAAAGATTAGAAAAAACAGATTTAAGAGTTATGTATTCAGTAATTCCAGACGTAAATACAAAATGTATATAACTAGTTGGTGAGGTATTTCCATCTATTTTTAATTCAAATTTAATATTTGTAGCCCCTCCTGTAAAAGTACCTGCATCTACCCTTGTGTGTACCTCAACTTCTATTTCTGAGTTTGGATATATTTTTGTATAGTTCATTGAAGCTGTTCCAAGTACTGTAGTAATACTACTAACATTAACCGTTGTATTATTTAGGTTTCCAAAAGAAGTTGCTGTTGGCGAATTGTTCCACCTAGCATTGCCAATAGCATCAGAAACTAAAATTTTACCGTTTCCTTGTGAGCCATCAATTATTCTTATTGCTCCGCCATTAGTATTTGTATTTGCTGCAATTATAGTAGGGGCAATATTGCTATTATTGTTTGCATTAATGGCATTTGCGTTTACAGCCGATATATTAAGACCATTATTATTAGCACTAGTATTTATATTTACAACCGGCGATGAATTACCAGCAAATGAATTACTAAATATAGCGGATGAACCCGAACCACTATTTTTATAGGCTTGTAACGATGCACCATTGGATGCATTTTCAGCTTCAATGGCCGAACCAGCCCCATTATTTTTACCGTAAATGGTAGGTGTACCACCATTGCTATTGGCAGTAATAGCGTTACCACCTGTAGTATTTAATACATTTAATACGGAGGGTGTAGAACCTGAAATATCCATTTTAGCAAGTGGACCTGGTACTCCTACTCCAAAATTACCCGCAGATGTAATAACAGCCTGTTGTGTATTATTGGTTCTAAATACTAAGTTTTGGTTATCTGTAGTGCCTAAAAAGTTAGTTGATGCGCTTGTACCAGTATTTCCAAGTGTACTCCAACCAGCACCTGTACTACCGGTAGAAAGTGCAGATATGGTTTGGTTAGGCCAAGTACCACTTACTGCAATGCCACTTCCGCCACTTAAAACCGGAGATGGAATAGTAAACCCAGTGCTACCGCCGCTACCACTATAAATAGTACCCATGGTTGCACTTGTAAATGTAATGTTAGGCGTGGCAGTATTTATAATTGTATAATTTGGTGCAGTTCCCAAAACAGCTATACCATTAGATGGGGTAATAGTTGTTACTGGTAATGTAGCAGACGAAATTGAACCCCCTGGAGAATTTGAAAGAGTTATTATATTTGAACTCGAGCTTAAATTATACGAGTAGGGAGAAAGAGTATACGAATTTAAACCTGGTATTAATTGCATATTTGTATTACCAGCCATTAAGGATGTACTTGACGTAGGAATTGCAACGCTACTACTAGCAGCTCCTTGTGTAAGCAATAAAACACCTGGTGTATAACTTAATGAGGGTGCTAGAACATTAATATTAAAAATACTGCTCACCGAAGGCGAGACAGTTGCCAACCCAGAACCTGTTAAAGTGATAGAAGGTACAGCCGTATTACTTATTACCCCCCCTGAAATATCAATACCATTACCCGCACTATACAAAGCGCCACTGTTAATAGTAGTAGTATTGCCACCTACACTTAACACATTGCCAACATATGCTACTGTGGGTGATGGTGCCGACCCAGCTTTTTGAGCAAATAAGGCATAGGGTACACTTACTAATTGCTGCGTACCTAAAAAGGTATAACTGGTGCCACCAGCAGCATCCATTCCTATTTTTAAAAAATAAGGTCCGGCTTGCCAATTTATACCAATTAAGGGGTTTACAGCACCAATTTGTGTATTAAACAAACCAAGGCTATTGGTAATTACCGTTTGTTGTTCGGTATAAACTACTGCGCCCGAGGCCGAACCTTGCAATAACTCAAACTTAATACCAATGTTTTGATTAATGATGGGCACGCCTGCCACATTACGGGCTACACCTTGGTAGTTTACCAAAGGCGGACTTTGCGAAAAAACCGTAAACCAAGCAAGGCTTATAAATAAAAGTAAATAAAATTTCATGTATAAAATTAAAAAATATACAAGTAAAGATATAAAAAAAACAGAATCTTTTTAAAAAATGTTAATATACTTTTTATTCTTATTTACTGTAAAAGTGTAAAGTGCTACTTTCAACTTGTGATGGTCAACTTTTAGTGTGTAAAGTACTACTTTCAACATGTAACCGTCAACTTTGAGTGTGTGATGGTCAACTTTAAATGTGTGATGAACAACTTTAGGAATGTAAAGTACTACTTTCAACCTGTGATGGTCAACTTTAAGTGTGTGATGAACAACTTTAGGAATATGAAGCACTACTTTCAACGTGTAACCGTCAACTTTAAATGTGTGATGAACAACTTTAGGAATATGAAGTGGACTTGGATTCGGCTGTTGTATAATTTGTTCAACATCTTGTGTATTGTGATAGCCTTGCTTATATTGAGTTAAACACGTTGTTTACTATGTTTAACATATTATTTTGGGAATTCAACGTCTTCGTCTTGTTCAGAGAGTTCAACATCTTATTTTGGGAGTTTGGCGCATTGTTTAAGATGCTAAAAAAAACCATATAGAGCTTATAAAACCAAATTAGATTACTACAAAAAAAGCTATGTTACGAGAAAACAGAACTACGATACGATAAAACAGAACCTTGATGCGGTTTAACCAAATAAAATACTGAGACTACAAACCCCTAGGGCAATAACAAACAATCTTATAGCAATAAAACAACTTCTGTTATATCAAAATCAAGCTAAATAATTTAGTTTTTTAATAAAATTTGCCATTAAAATAAAAAACTAACCACTTAAATAATCAAAACTACACTTCCACTCATTACTGCCAAAGGGTATATTAAGGTTGGTTATCTTCACGTATTAAAATTAATTACTATGACAAATTTTTTTACCCGAGTGCTAATTTATGTAATGCTTTTTTTGCCCTGTTTTATAATTAATTCTGCCGCTCAAAATAGTGACACTAAAACCATGCAAAATAGTTTTGTTATACATGGCAAACTAACCACCGAACAAATGACGTTTTATACAAAAAGTATTTTAGCGGCCAATATGGAACAATTTAGATTAAAAACCCAAACCGTTACTTTAAAATTTAAAAATGGTTTTTTAAAAGATCAGATAATTTCCAGATAAATAGATTTTTATTTTGCAGTAGTTTTAGATTAATACTAAACTTCTGATACAAAATTATCGTT
>JAYTRS010000280.1:0-4909 GCA_043746065.1 Bacteroidota bacterium
AAAGAAAATGCCGAGCATAATATGTTGGTTGATTTGGCACGCAACGATTTAAGTAAGTATTGCAATGCTGTTAATGTTAAATTTTTAAAACAAACACAGTTTTATTCGCACGTTATACATTTAGTAAGCAAGGTAGTTGGTAAGGTAAAACAGCAGTTTCATCCATTTGAATTATTATTTGGTACTTTTCCAGCAGGCACATTATCGGGCGCACCAAAATACAAAGCATTACAATTAATTGATACTTACGAACCAGTAGCTCGCGAATTTTACGGAGGTTGCATCGGTTTAATTAGTCACGATAATCAATTGAACCACGCCATTATGATTCGTACATTTTTAAGTAAAGATAATACGCTACATTACCAAGCGGGGGCAGGTATTGTTATCTCGTCGGATGAAGAAAAAGAATTACAAGAAATTAATCATAAAGTATCGGCCTTACAAAAAGCCATTTTGCAAGCCGAAAAATTTAATAATATTAAATCAGCATAAAAATGAAAAAATTATTAGTACTAGATAATTACGATAGTTTTACTTACAACTTAGTTCATTTAATTGAAAAAGTAAGTAATATAGAATTTGAAGTAATACGCAACGATAAAATTTTAGTAGAAGACGTTAATCGTTTCGATAAAATTTTATTATCACCCGGACCAGGTTTGCCAAAAGATGCAGGCATTATGCCCCAATTAATAAAACAGTATGGCGCTACAAAAAGTATATTAGGTGTTTGCTTAGGCTTACAAGCCATTGGCGAGGCTTATGGCGCCACTCTTAAAAATTTAGAAACCGTTTACCATGGCATTGCAACACCTATAACCGTTGTTGAACAAGATGTAGTGTTTGCAAATTGTCCTACTTCCTTTACTGTTGGTCGTTATCACTCGTGGGTAGTAAACAACTTACAATTACCAAATAGCTTAAAAATCACCTCTATTGATGCAGAAAAAAATATTATGTCGTTACAACATACAAGTTTTGATGTAAGGGGGGTGCAGTTTCACCCCGAATCTATACTTTCGGAATATGGAGAAGTGATGATTAAAAACTGGATTGAATCTTAATTATAAATAAATAGTGATACGTTGTACCGAGCGATACAGATTGAAAAAAAATAAATTGTAATAAAGATGAAAACAACATTTGAAAAATTATGTCATGGGCATAACTTATCTGAAACAGAGGCTTATCAGCTGTTTCAAAATATTTGTGAAGGCAAGCTTAATGCGTCGCAAATGAGTGCTATTATGACTTTTTATATTGCTCGCCCTATTACAGCTAACGAATTAAACGGATTTAAAAACGCCTTATTAGATGTATGTGTGCCAGTAACTATTGAACGTAATGCTATTGATGTGTGTGGTACGGGTGGCGATCAAAAAAACACTTTTAATATATCTACCTTATCGGCTTTAGTATTAGCGGCATCGGGCATAACTGTTGCCAAACATGGTAACTATGGTTCATCGTCTGTATCAGGTTCAAGCGATATTTTAAATTACTTGGGCTATCAGTTTAAAAATAATTCAAATGATTTAAATAAAGAATTAGATAAACACAATATTTGTTTTATGCACGCGCCTTTGTTTCATCCAGCATTAAAAATTGTGGCTACTCAGCGTAAAGAACTAGGTGTACGAACGCTGTTTAATATGCTAGGGCCGTTGGTAAATCCTGCTCGTGTAAGCCATCGTTATGTGGGGGTATATGGCTTAGATATTGCGCGTTTATACCATTATATTTTACAACAAAATAATTCAAATTATACATTAGTGCATACCTTAGATGGCTATGACGAAATAAGCTTAACTACCACATTTGAGTGTATTTCATCTACCTATGAAAAAACAATAGAGCCTATTGATTTAGGTTTTAAATTACAAAACCAACAAAGTATTTCGGGTGGAGAAACCATTAAAGATGCTGCGGATATATTTTTAAATGTATTAAAAAACGAATGCACCAACGAACAAAAAAATGTAGTACTTGTTAATAGCGCCTTTGCAATGAATTGCTATAACCCAAAACTAAGTATTATGGAGTGTATATCTCTTTGTAAAGAAACCATTGAATCGAAAAAAACGTATTTATTATTTAAACAACTTGTATCTTAAACTTTATTAAACTAACTAAAAAATGAAAACATTAACTAACATTGTTGAGCATAAAATTATCGAAGTAAAAGAACGTAAAGCTTTATACCCACAGCAATTACTGGAACGTAGTATTTATTTTAAAGCGCAATCAGTTTCATTATCTAAATATTTATTACGCCCAGATAAAAATGGTATTATTGCCGAAATAAAAAAACAATCACCGTCGCTGGGTGTTATTAATAAATATGCCAATGTCGAAAAAATATCAATTGGTTATATGCAAGCTGGTGCAAGTGCTTTATCCATTTTAACCGATAAAACTTTTTTTGGTGGTTCGAGCGAAGATTTAACTACAGCTCGTAAATTTAATTTTTGCCCTATTTTACGTAAAGACTTTATTATTGATGAATATCAAATTACTGAGGCAAAATCAATAGGTGCCGATGCTATTTTATTAATAGCGGCAATTTTAACGCAAGCTAAAATTGTTCAGTTTACAGATATGGCACATTCCTTAGGCATGGAAGTGCTTTTAGAAATTCACGGCCCAGAGGAGTTAGATAAAGTATATGATAGAGTAAATGTGGTAGGCGTTAATAATCGTAATTTAAATACGATGAAACTTGATATTAATCAATCAATAATTATGAGCACCTTATTACCCAAACACATTGTAAAAGTTTCTGAAAGTGGTATTGAAGATATTGATACAATTATTAAACTAAAATCTTACGGCTACAATGGTTTTTTAATTGGTAGTAATTTTATGAAACACCCGCAGCCCGATTTGGCCTGTAAAGCGTTTATTAAACAATTAAATTTACAAAGCGTAAACTAAAATAAATATGAAAATTAAAGTGTGCGGATTAAAATACCAAGATAATATTAAGCAACTTAGCCTGTTGCCTGTTAATTATATGGGTTTTATTTTTTATAAAAAATCGCCACGCTATGTTGATGATATTTTAGACTTTAATGTTATAAATACTCTTCCAAAGCATATTAAAAAAGTGGGTGTGTTTGTTAACGAACCGAGCAATTCCATACAAAATATTGTAGCACATTATAATTTAGATGTTGTGCAACTTCATGGCGATGAAACTGAAGTTATGTGTGAAGAATTAAAACCATACGCAAAAGTTATTAAAGCTTTTAGAATTAACGATACGTTTAATTTTAAGGATATAGAAAAATATAGTCCTTATGTTGATTATTTTTTGTTTGATACAGATACCAAGGCATTTGGGGGTAGCGGACAACAATTTAATTGGGATATTTTAAAACACTATCAGTTACAAACACCATTTTTTTTAAGTGGTGGCATTGATGAACAGTCTATCGAAAAAATAAAACAGTTTCATCACCCACAATTATTTGGTATTGATATTAATTCAAAATTTGAAATTAATGCCGCAGTAAAAGATTCAGAAAAAATAAAAACATTCATATCAACTTTAACTAACAATGGAAGCAACTAAAAATCAATTTAATGTAAATGAATTTGGCTACTATGGTCAATTTGGAGGAGCTTATATTCCCGAAATATTATTTAATAATGTGGAAGAATTAAAAAACAACTACTTAACGATTATGCATAGTCAATCGTTTAAAACGGAGTTCGACGATTTATTAAAAAATTATGTTGGCCGCCCAACACCATTGTATTTGGCAAAAAATTTATCAAAGCAATTTAATACAACAATTTATTTAAAGCGCGAAGATTTAAATCACACAGGCGCACATAAAATTAATAATGCAATTGGGCAAATTTTATTAGCTAATCGTTTAGGTAAAAAACGTATTATTGCCGAAACTGGGGCTGGTCAGGATGGTGTAGCCACCGCAACGGTTTGCGCACTAATGGGTTTAGAATGTATTGTGTATATGGGGCAGGCTGATATTGAGCGCCAAGCACCCAATGTTGCGCGCATGAAAATGTTGGGAGCAAAAGTAGTATCTGTAACATCAGGTACTAAAACATTAAAAGATGCTACCAACGAAGCCATTAGAGATTGGATAAATCATGCAGAGGATACACACTACATTATAGGCTCCGTAGTTGGTCCACATCCATACCCAGATATGGTTGCACGTTTTCAATCGGTTATTAGCGCCGAAATAAAAACACAATTATTAAGTTGTAGTGGTAAACAAAATCCCGATTATGTAATTGCCTGTGTGGGTGGTGGGAGCAATGCTGCTGGCGCATTTTACCATTTTTTAAATGATTCAGAGGTGCAGTTAATTGGTGTTGAGGCATCGGGTAAAGGCATACATTCAGGGCACACAGCTGCAACGCTAACTGTTGGCACATCAGGTATAATACATGGTAGTAAAACTTATTTAATGCAAACCAACGACGGACAAATTACCGAGCCATATAGTATTTCAGCAGGATTAGATTACCCAGGTGTAGGGCCTGTACACGCTTATTTATTTGAAACCAAACGCGCAAACTATTTAAGTGTTACCGATGATGAAGCAATGAACGCAGTGATTAATCTTACTCAAAAAGAAGGTATTATTCCTGCCTTAGAAAGTGCTCATGCCTTAGCAGCTCTATCTCAAATAAACTTTAAGCCAAGCGATACGGTTGTATTAAACCTATCAGGGCGTGGCGACAAAGATTTAACAACATACATTAACTATTTAGATACACATACCCATGCAAAATAGAATTGATAATTTATTTAAACAAAAAAACAAAAATATACTTTCTATTTTTTTAACGGCTGGTTATCCTAAACATAATGATACATTGGCTATTATAAAACAATTAGATGCTTCTAAAGTTGATTTAATAGAAATTG
>JAYTRS010000281.1:0-4908 GCA_043746065.1 Bacteroidota bacterium
GCCTGTTGTTCCTAAAAAAATAAACGAACCAATTGGGCGTTTATCATCTTGTAAACCTGCTCGGCTTCTACGCACTGCATCGGCAATGCTTTCAATGGCTTCGTGCTGGCCAACCACACGCTTGTGTAATTCAGTTTCTAAGTTTAATAATTTTTCTTTTTCGCTTTGCAACATACTTTTTAAGGGTATGCCTGTCCATGCACTAATTACTGAAGCAATGTCTTCGCTATCAACTTCTTCCTTTACAAGCTGCGAACCGTTAGCTTTAGCGGTTGATAGTTTTAATTCTAACTCTGCTAATTTTGCTTCGGCTTCTTTTACTTTACCATATCGTATTTCAGCTACCTTACCGTAATCGCCTTGTTTTTCAAAGTTAGTTGCGTGTTGTTTTAATTCTTCAATTTGTAATTTTATTTTTTGAACCCCTTCAATTACTTCTTTTTCGCCCTGCCATTTGGCTTTTAAACCATCTCTATTTTCTTGCAGATTAGCCAATTCTTTATTTAATGCCAATACTTTTTGATCTTCATTTTCACGTTTCATCGCTTCACGTTCAATTTCCAACTGCATTATTTTACGCTCAATTTCGTCTAATTCAATTGGCATGCTGTTAATTTGCATACGCAATTTACTAGCCGCTTCATCCATTAAATCTATGGCTTTATCTGGCAAAAAACGGTCGTTTATGTAGCGCTGGCTCAACTCTACCGCCGCAATAATGGCTTCATCTTTTATACGCACTTTGTGATGGGCTTCGTATTTTTCTTTAATGCCTCGTAAAATAGAAATGGCATCTTCGGCACTTGGCTCATCTACCATTACTTTTTGAAAGCGGCGTTCTAAAGCTTTATCTTTTTCAAAATACCGTTGGTACTCGCTTAAGGTGGTAGCACCAATGGCTCTTAACTCGCCACGTGCCAAGGCTGGCTTTAAAATATTTGCCGCATCCATTGCTCCTTCGCCACCACCGCCTGCGCCTACAAGGGTATGTATTTCGTCAATAAACAAAATAATTTCGCCGTTGGCACTAATTACTTCTTTTACTACCGACTTTAAACGTTCTTCAAACTCGCCTTTAAATTTTGCACCAGCAATTAAAGCGCTTAAATCTAAACTAAAAACTTGTTTACTTTTTAAGTTTTCTGGGACATCGCCATTATTTATTCTATGAGCTAAACCCTCAGCAATAGCGGTTTTACCAACACCTGGCTCACCCACTAAAATTGGGTTGTTTTTTGTTCGACGACTTAAAATTTGTAATACACGTCGTATTTCATCATCACGTCCAATTACTGGGTCGAGCCTACCGTTGCGGGCTTGCGCATTTAAATTTATGGCAAATTTATTTAAAGAGTTGTATGTTTCTTCAGCTGATTGACTGGTTACTCGTTCTCCTTTTCTTAATTCGGTAATAGCTGCTTTAATTTCTTTTTCTTTTAAGCCGGCGTCTTTCATTAAGTTGGCGGTGCTATCGCCACTATTAATTAAACCTAACAATAAATGTTCAATAGAAACATATTCATCGTTATACTCTTTTAAAAAAGTAGATGCCTTAGCTAAAGCTTGGTTACTAGCATTGGATAAATAAGGACTACCACCCGAAACTTTTGGATACGTTTTAAGTACAGTATCTATAATTTTTTCGAACGATTGTGGGTTTACGTTTAATTTTTTTAAGATAAAAGGCGTTACGTTTTCATCTACTTCTAAAATAGCTTTTAAAATATGAGCGGGCTCAATAGCTTGCTGACCATTAACAGTAGCAATTTGTAACGCTTGCTGAATGGCTTCTTGCGATTTGATAGTATAGTTATTTAAATTCATTATTAAAATTATTAGCGATTAGTTATAAACTGATTAACATAAAACATACCGATTAAAAATAACAGAAATTTAGGCAGAGATTTTGAGAAATAAATGACGATTTGGCTAATATTATTGATTGTTTAAGACTATTTGTACATTAAAATTTTATTTAACTTTAAAGCCACAGTTTTGAAACCATTAAGCCATAATTTTAAAGATGATATTTACCTTGCCCTAAAAAAATATTGGGGCTTTAGCCAATTTAGGGCTTTGCAGGAAGATATTGTGCTTTCGGTTTTAAGTAAAAAAGATACACTAGCCTTATTACCCACTGGTGGCGGAAAAAGTTTATGTTTTCAATTACCAGGTTTAATTTTAGGAGGTACCTGTTTAGTTGTTTCGCCATTAATTGCGTTAATGAACGACCAAGTGCAAAACCTTAAAGCCAAAGGTATTTCTGCAGTTGCAATTAGTGCAGCTATGAATTTTAAAGAAATTGAAATAGCCCTTAATAATGCCGCTTTAGGGCATGTACAATTCTTATATGTTTCGCCCGAGCGTTTACAAAACGATGATTTTAAAAAACGCTTATCGTATTTACCAATTACATTAATCGCTGTAGATGAGGCGCATTGTATATCGCAATGGGGTTACGATTTCAGACCCAGTTATTTACAAATTGCCGATGTGCGAAATTACTTTCCAGATGCCTCTGTTGTTGCTTTAACAGCAAGTGCTACAGCCGATGTGGTGGAAGACATACAACTAAAATTAAATTTTAAACACAAACATAGTTACAGGCAATCGTTTAGTAGAAACAATTTACGTTATGTAGTACAACTAGAAGAGGACAAAATTAATCGCCTGCTTAAACTTATTGTAAACATTGGTGGTAGTGGAATTGTATATGTACGCAATAGAAAAAAAACCGAAGCTATTGCTCAACTATTAAAGCAACAAAAAATTAGTTCGGTGGCTTACCATGCGGGTTTAACCTATACCCAGCGCCAAACCATACAACAACAATGGATTGATAACCATGCACAAGTAATTTGTGCTACCAATGCCTTTGGTATGGGCATTGATAAGCCAGATGTGCGTTTTGTAGTTCATTTAGATTTACCCGATAGTTTAGAAGCCTACTTTCAAGAAGCCGGACGTGGCGGAAGAGACGGTAAAACGAGTTATTCATCGGTATTTTTTACCGAAGCTGATAAACAAAAATTAATGGATAATTACGCCATTGCTTTTCCCGAAATTGAATTTATAAAACAAAGCTATCAAGCTATTTGTAATTACTACCAAATAGCGGTAGGTGCTGGTAGTAGCTTATGTGTTGATTTTGACATAGAGAAAATTTGTAATAGTTACAATCTGCAAAAAAATTTAGTGTATAACAGCATTAAATTTTTAGAGAAAGAAAACTATGTCGCTTTTTTAGATACAGGCTTTGAATCCTCAAAAGTAATGATGCTTGCTAATAAAGATGATATTTATAATTTTCAATTAAAAAACCCAAAGTACGAACCCTTAATAAAAACCCTGTTACGCAGCTATGGAGGCTTGTTTGAAAATTATTGTTTTATTAGCGAAAAAGAAATTGCCTATCGTACAAAAATTAATGCCATTACGGTTACAGAATATTTACAGGTGCTTGATAAAAATCAACTATTATCCTACATTGGGCAAAGCACCATACCTAAATTAATTTTTTTACAAGATAGAGTAAATACAAAATTTTTAGAATTTAGCCCCGTAAATTATAATAAACTAAAACAAATATATTTACAACGTATTACATCGGTTATTGATTATTTAGAAAATAATAAAGTATGTAGGCAAACACAATTACTAACTTATTTTAATGAATTTGATTTTAAAGATTGTGGTTACTGCGATGTATGCCTGAGTAAAAAGCCAAAAAAATATTTAAAAATAAAACAACAATTATTAATTGAATTAAAAACTGAGCCATTATCTCTTAAATTACTTAGCTTAAAATTTAGCAAACATAGTAATGAGCTTTGGGTAAAAGCTCTTAACCAATTAGTAGATGACAATATAGTGCAATTTGAAAACGATTTGTATTCACTAAAAAATAAAACAGATTAATGAAAGATGTAATTGTTATAGGCGGTGGCGCCGCTGGTTTTTTTGCGGCAATAAATTGTGCTATTCAACATCCTAATTATACTATTACAATTTTAGAAAAAACAACAAAACTACTTTCAAAAGTAAAAGTATCGGGCGGTGGGCGGTGTAATGTTACCCACCAGTGTTTTGATAATACCGAATTAGTAAAAAACTATCCGCGTGGTAATAAAGAGTTACAACAAGTATTTTCTAAATTTAATGTGCAAGATACCATTGCATGGTTTAAGCAACAAGGTATTGAATTAAAAGTAGAAGAAGATGGTAGAATGTTTCCTACTACAAACAGTAGCCAAACAATTATTAATTGCTTTTTACACTTAACACAACAACTAAATATAAAAATTATTACCTCTTGCGAAGTATTTGCAATTAAACATATTAATAATAAATTTCAATTAAAAACTAACAGTTTACAACTTGTTGCCGATAGCATTATTTGTAGCATTGGCGGGCATAATAAAGAAGGGCATTACCAATTTTTAAAAAACTTAGGACATAACATAATTTCGCCACTGCCAAGTTTATTTACCATTAATTTACCAACCCACACTATTAAAAAAGAGTTACAAGGCCTTAGTGTACAAACTGCGCAAGTTAAAATTGAAAACACAAAATTAAGTTATACTGGTCCTGTTTTAATTACCCATTGGGGCTTAAGCGGGCCTGCAGTTTTAAAACTATCGGCCTTTGCTGCACAGCATTTTTTTGACTTAAATTACACTACCAATATACTTGTAAATTGGGCTTACCCATTAACGCAAATTGACGTTGAAGAAGAATTAAAAACTATTCAAAAACAAAAACATAAAGGCCTGCCCTACTCTACCTCTCATTTTAATTTACCAAAACGCTTATGGGAATTTTTATGTGTAAATGCAACTATTACAAACGAAAAATCTTGGGCAGAAGTAACAAAAAAACAATTACAAACTTTAGCACACAACCTTT
>JAYTRS010000282.1:0-4896 GCA_043746065.1 Bacteroidota bacterium
CCCATGTTAAATAACACTTGAGCATTACTATTCTGAAATGAAAATAGCGACACATAAACAAAAATAAAAAGTATAATTTTATTTAGCATTTTTAAATAGACTACTAAAGATAGTAGTTTTTATGTATAATTAATGTTAATTGAAAATTAAATAATTTCCATTGCAACTTTACGTGCTTCGGCATCACATTCAACATATTGATTATATGTTGGCGATTTTATAAATGCAATTTTTTGTAATGTATTTGCCACAACATCGCTCATTTGTAAAAAGCCTATTTTATCGTTTAAAAAAGCATGTACGGCAATTTCGTTAGCAGCATTTAATACGCAAGGTATATTGCCACCTTGTTTTAAAGCAGTGTAGGCTAGTTGTAAATTAGTAAAGGTTTCTAAATCGGGTTTTAAAAAGGATAGGGTAGGGTAATCTATAAAATTAAAACGTGTGAAATTATTTTTAAGTCGTTGCGGAAAACCCATAGCATATTGTATAGGCAATTTCATATCGGGTAGGCCTAATTGTGCTTTTAGGCTTCCATCTTCAAACTGTACTAAACTGTGTACAATACTTTGTGGGTGCACTATTACATCAATTTGGTGAGGCTGTAAATTAAATAACCATTTGGCTTCAATTACCTCTAAGCCTTTATTCATAAGGCTTGCACTATCAATGGTAATTTTTGCACCCATCGTCCAATTAGGATGTTTTAAAGCTTGTTCTTTTTTTACAGATGCTAAAAAATGTTTATCTTTTCCTAAAAAGGGGCCGCCACTTGCGGTTAAATATATTTTTTCAATTGGGTTGTAAACTTCACCTACCAAGCATTGAAAAATAGCCGAGTGCTCGCTATCAACAGGGTAAATGGCTACATTGTTTTCGCGGGCTAATTGAGTTACTAATTCGCCTGCAACTACTAAGGTTTCTTTATTGGCAAGGGCAATTGTTTTTTTATAGTTAATGGCATTTATGGTGCTTGCTAAACCTGCGTAACCCACAATGGCAGCTAATACTACATCTATTGTATCCATTTCTACAATTTGCGTAATAGCTTTTGAGCCCGCAAATACTTTTATATCGTGTGGTTGTAAAGCTGTTTTTACAAATTGGTATTTCGTTTCATCGCCAATAACAACGGCATTAGGTTTAAACTCTAAAGATTGTGCAATTAATAAATCGGCATTAGAATTGGCTACTAAAACTTCTACTTCAAAAACTGTAGGATTTTGTTTAATCACTTCTAAAGCTTGTGTGCCAATACTGCCAGTGCTTCCAAGTATGGCTATGCGTTTTTTTTGATTCATTTAGTTGGGAGAAAAAATACAATTATATTTTAATACCTATTACGCAAATATCATCTACTTGCTCTAGGTCAGCTTTCCATTCATTAAAGGTATTTTCAACAAATTTTTTTTGTTCATTAATTGGCATAGATGATGCTGTAATAAGTGTTTTTTCAAATTGCTTACGCATAAATTTTTTGCCTTTTGGTCCTCCAAATTGATCAGCGTAACCATCTGTAAATAAATAAATGCAATCATTTTTTTGCAGCTCAATTTTATTATTTGTGTAGGGTGCCACAATATCGTTTAAATTTCCAATCGCCTGTTTGTTGGGCTTAATTTCAATTATAGTATTGTTTCTAATTATATATACTGGGTTATTAGCGCCAGCATAAGCCATTTCACTGTTTTCATAATCAATGGCTACAAACGAAATATCCATACCATCTCTAATTTCCTCTCCGTATCTACTATTTAAAGTGGTAATTATTTTATCATTTAAATAGTCGAGGGCTTGAGCGGGTGAATTTATGTTTTTTTCAGTTGCAGATTGATGTAAAAAATTTGAGCCTAATAAGCTCATAAAAGCACCTGGTACACCATGGCCAGTACAATCGGCAACAGCTATTAAGGCATAGGTGCGTGCTGGCTTACCCTCGCCAGGCGTTGTGTTTATGCGCCTTGCCCAATAAAAATCACCACACACAATATCGCGTGGTTTATAAAGCACAAAATAATTTTCGTCAAATAAGTTATTTAAAATATTTTTTGGAGGTAAAAGAGCATCTTGTAAGCGTTTAGCATAGCGTAAACTACTTGTAATTTCAATATTTTTATTTTCTAAAACATCTTTTTGCGTTTGTATTTGTAATTTCTGTTCAATTTCAATAAAATGTTTTTGTTCTATTAATTTGTTACTTGCCTCTAATTGTAACCTAATTCGTATTTCGTTCATGGTTAAACGGTACCGCGTTCTAATTAAAAAAATACAAAAAATACTAACTGTTAAAACTAATAAGCCGCCATTTATAGTAAACTCATCTACACTTAATTTGCTGTTTATTAAATAAAAAATAATATTGCTTATAATTGTTACTACCACTATTATTATGGAGTACCAGAGTTCCCACAACACTAGCATACCAACACCTATAAACAATACCATATAGGCAAAAGCATGTTTTTGTAAGTGGGCTAAATCCATCACACTCCACATATATGCGTTTTGAACAGAGATGCCAATCACCAATAAAAACATAACTGTATAAATGCTTAAACCCGTAACTTTTTTTGATAAAAGTGCAAGTGCAGTAATTAAAGAAACCGATAATCTAAAAATAAAAAAGGCTAAAAATTTATTAGGTAAAACAAAATAATCACTCACGCACCATACAATGTTAAGCGCTAAACCTATCCAAGCTGTAATTACATGAAACTGCTCAGTTGATTTGTGAAATTCTTTTTTAACTAAGTCGGTACTAATTAAAATGGGCTGCATTAATAATTTAAATTATGTAAAGGTAAACACTAAAATTACGATAAAGTTAGCATATTAGATGTTTTGTTGTACATTTTGTGTTAAAAATTAAACAAACTTTATTTAATTATTATTAATTTTATGAACTAAAGAAACAATTATGTCGTTTATAAATACAATAACAGCCCGCCAAATATTAGATTCACGCGGCAATCCAACCATAGAAGTAGATGTAGTAACCGATAACGGTATTTTGGGCCGTGCCGCTGTACCTTCGGGCGCAAGTACTGGTAGCCACGAAGCGTTTGAATTGCGTGATAACGATGCTACACAATACATGGGTAAAGGTGTGCAAAATGCTGTAAATAATGTAAATACTGTTATTCGCGAAAACTTAAAAGGCGCTTATTTATTAGACCAAACTGGTATTGATGAACAACTTATAGCCCTTGATGGCTCGATTAATAAAGCCAATTTAGGCGCAAATGCAATATTAGGCGTATCGTTAGCGGTTGCAAAAGCCGCTGCCGAAGAAAGCCGAATGCCTTTGTACCGTTATGTTGGTGGTGTTAGCGCCAATTTATTGCCAATACCCATGATGAATATTTTAAACGGCGGAGCACATGCCGATAATGGTATCGATTTTCAAGAGTTTATGATTATGCCCATTGGCGCCGAAAGCTTTAGTGACGGTTTACGCATGGGTACCGAAATTTTTCATCACCTAAAGGCTGTATTAAAAGCCAGTAAAATGAGTACTAATGTGGGTGATGAAGGTGGTTTTGCCCCCAACTTTAAAAATAACGAAGAAGCCATTAAAGCCGTAATGCAAGCCATAGATAAAGCAGGGTACAAAGCGGGTGAAGATGTTTTTATAGCCTTAGATGCTGCAAGCACCGAGTTTTATAATGCCGATGAAAAAATGTATCACTTTAAAAAAAGCACGGGCGATAAATTAAGCATTAGCCAAATGACCGATTATTGGGCCGATTGGTGTAAAAAATACCCTATTATTAGTATTGAAGATGGCTGTAGCGAAGATGATTGGGATGGTTGGAAACAATTAACCGAAAAAATTGGCGATAAAATACAATTAGTAGGCGACGATTTATTTGTAACCAATGTAAACCGCTTAGCCGATGGTATTACTAAAGGTGTAGCCAACTCTATACTAATAAAAGTAAACCAAATTGGTACGTTAACCGAAACTATTAGCGCTGTAAATATGGCACATACCAATGCATATACATCGGTAATGAGCCACCGTAGTGGCGAAACGGAAGATACTACCATTGCCGATTTAGCCGTAGCTTTAAATTGCGGACAAATAAAAACAGGTAGTGCCAGCCGTAGCGACCGTATTGCAAAATATAACCAACTTTTACGTATTGAAGAACAATTGGGTGGTAGCGCCCGTTACTTAGGCAAAACCTTTAAGTTTGTGCCTTAAGTTTTTTTAGGTTTTAGTAAGTATTGTAGTTGTTTATGAGTTTCATAAAACCTATCGTTGATAGTTAATTAACGTAAAATTGCGATAGGTAATTTATTTCGTACATTTATATAAGGAGGCAATAAATAAGTTTTATAAAAATGTATTACAATGAGAGGACAATTTTTAACACTCATGCTTGTTGCTTTGTTTGCATTTGGGTTTTTTTGTTGCGATGAAAAAAAAGACGACCAAGAAGAATGGAGGAGAGAATGTGTTAATAAAGTTCTTGATTCAATTGGCTTAGCAAAAATTATTGCAAGTTTTAATGAGGATGATTGCTTTTGCGTTTTAGTAACTGATAATGTAGAAAGAAAAACAGTAAACAAGTTAACCTACCGTAAAGGCTATCCAATTTATATAGACACGCTTGTTTATACTAAAAACAACGAATTAAAATCGTTACATTTTAATACAACTTACCGTGTTACAAATAGTAGTGTACTTAAAATTAATTTTGTAAAAATTATACATCCTTCTTCTAATTGGCAAGGGCAAACACCTTGGCAACAACCTTACATAAATACTTATTTAAGAACTGATAAAAAAAGTATAAGCACAAAAAAATAAATAGGTTTTATTAAACGCTTACTTTTTTTCTTTAGCAATGGTTATAAATACCGGAAAATGATCGCTATAGCCGCCCGTGT
>JAYTRS010000283.1:0-4884 GCA_043746065.1 Bacteroidota bacterium
TGTCGAAATAAAAATTATAGTTACATTTATTAAAACACTATTTATAATGAAAAAAAGTTACTTAATTTTAATTTACTTGTTTATAATTAAAATCTCCTATTCGCAACGAGGCTATATTGAGGGCTATGTTTTAAAAGGTAATGATACAATAAAAGGAAAAATAAAAGATAATTCGTTTTTTATGAATAAAACAAAAAAAATTTTATTTTTAAGTGCCGATGGAAAAAAACAAAAACTATCAAGTAAACAAATTAAAGGTTATGGTAAGTTAGGCCTGCTTCACTATCACTCCATTTATATTGGATTATTTGGTGGTACACCACGTTTTGCAACGGTGCTAGAAAGTGGAAATTTAATACTTTATTCTTATACAACTACTTATCACACAACAAGTGGGGGTTATGGTGGTAGTGGTTTTGGAGGTTATTCTACAATGGGCTCAACATCGCAAAGTACAAATTATTACATTCAGCAAAAAAATAATAACAAAACCGAGCGTGTTCCATTTATTGGCTTTAAATCGTTTATTACAAAATATGTGGATGATGATACTGAATTAAAAAAGGATATTGAAGATAAATCGTTAAGGTATAACGACATTTTATTAATTGTAAAAAAATACAATGATGATAAGTTAAAGAAATAAAGCAACCTCTAAGGCCTGTACTTACTTTTGCTCAGTATTTTTTGAGCATCTTTTTCGGTCATTAATTGCTCTAAGCTTACATTTTTATTTTTATCCATATAACTTTTTACAATTTGCCAACCCACCCACATGGCTATTCTTGGTGGGCACTCGCGGCTAATAGCACCGGTAAAAGGCCCCTCGGAAGTTAACTCTTGCACTATTTTTAAATTATTTTCGTACAATCGGTTTTTTTCGGCAAAAAATGCCCACGAATTTTTTTCGTTGCTTTTGCAATAATTTAATTGCTTTTGGGTATAGCCAATTATTAAACTATCGGGTGTGTTTGGTAAAAGTGCATTTACGCAATAGTACAATTTACCGTAAAATATGGTGTGATAGAGAAGGGTATTAATTGGTTGCGCATTATCAAATTCGGTTAATAGCCAACCCCGAATTAAATCGGGCAATATGTACTGCTCAGTCATACAGCGTGTTTTATACAGCGGTAATTCAAGCATTTTATAAAAAATAGCGGTATCGCCCAAATAATTATCTAGGCCAAGTACCAAAGCACTATCAACATAGGCTACACTATAATTAAAACAATTAGTACAGGTAATTAATTTTGAGGGCAATTGGCGTGTTTTAAAATGGTATTTAAAACGCTTGGCACAGGTATTTATATCGGCGTTTATTTTTTGTAGTTTATCATCTGAATATATTTTTGTAACGTAATTATAGGCTTGGCGCATATCCTTATCAGCAATAAATTTTAAAATACTAGGCTTGCTGGTACTATCGTAAGCACCTTTTTTATTTAAAAAGCTAAAAATATATCTATCGTAAAAAGTACCATACTTTGTTTTTAAAAACTGAGTGTTTTGGTTGTAATTCGTTTCATTTAGGGCAAATAAATCGTTTTCTAAGCGTAAGGTTTTAATTTCGTTAATAGTTACATCGCTTACATCAACATCTAATGTATTTTGTTTACAAGCGCTTAATAAAAAGCTAATAACAATTATATAAACAAAGTTTTGTGGCATAGAGTATTTTTTTATATTTGTAAAAATAATCTTAATATAATTATAGATGAAAAAAATTTTATTATTAGCCGCTACTGCTTTATTATTAAATAATTTTGCAACAGCACAAACAACAACACCTTCGCCCGAAGATAAAAAAAAGGAAGAGTTTGATAAAACATTCCGTTTTGGTTTACGCATTACGCCACAACCTACTTGGTATTCAAGTAACGATAAAAACGTAGGGCCTTATGGTGCAAAATTTGGTTTTGGCTTTGGTTTAAATATGGAGTTTAAATTATCTGACATTGTAGCCTTTCAAACAGGTATTGGTGGCGATTTTGAAGGTGGAAAATATACCTATAAGTACGACCCAATTAATAATTACTCAGTACGCTACTGGCAGGATAATAATACGAATGAGTTTATTGCACCTAAAAAAGATGGCGATGGCTTAGAGTTAAAAAACACAACATCAACCGGTTACTTATTAAAAGAACGTAGCATTAAAACTACGCACGTAACAATACCTTTATTACTAAAATTAGCTACTAAAGAGTACAGTGGGCTTAAGTACTTTGGTGTATTTGGTGTAGAGTTAGGTATTAGAATTAAGCAACTTGCTACCGATACCTATTACGAAACTTATAAATACGATGCTGCTGGTAGTATTACGGCAACTGATAAAGCGCCCCCAACACAAAGCGCTATTAACCTAAGAAGTGATGGTTCGTTAATACCTATGCGTATTGGCTTAAATGCTGGTATTGGTACCGAGTATCGTATTGCTGGTTCAACTGCCCTATTTTTTAGTGTAAATTACTTTAGAGGGTTTACTAACCAACTAAAAAACGATTCAAAATACCTAATTTATAACAATACTAATACTGCAGGGGCTAATACTTACAACTTTATTAAGCAAAACATTATTCAAAATGCAGTACGCATTAATATTGGCGTTATGTTTTAGTAAATAAATTTAAAATCTAAATCAAATCAAGTCGTTCTAAATTAGAGTGACTTTTTTTATGCCTAAAAATGAGGCTTTTATCTAAAAAACAAACAAAAAACATCTTTTTTGTTTAAAAATACCTCATAAATAGCTTTTTTTTATCAAAAATACATTTAATTTTACGCCCTAACTAAAAATTAAACACAAATGAAATTAACCGAAATTCAAGATTTAATAAAATTTGTTTCAAAAAGCGGTGTAAGCGAAGTTGAATTAGAAACCAAAGAAATAAAAATTGTCATTCGCACACCAAAAACAGCCACACAACAAGTGGTAATGCAACAAGCACCTACGGTATATGCTGCACCTGTTACTCAAGCTCTTCCGGTAGCTACGCAAGTTGCCGATACTAAAGCACCAACTCAAACACCAGTAGCTAATGATGATGCTAAATACATTACCATTAAATCGCCAATGATTGGTACCTTTTACCGCTCTGCAGGCCCCGATAAACCTTTGTTTGTTAACGTAGGTGATGATATTACAGAAGGTAATACCGTTTGTATTATTGAAGCCATGAAATTGTTTAACGAAATAGAAAGCGATATTAAAGGTAAAATTGTAAAAGTTTTGGTTAACGACGCTACACCAGTAGAGTACGACCAACCTTTGTTTCTTGTTGACCCTTCGTAATTAAACAATTAAAAATTGTCTAATTAACTAATTGTGTAATTAACTAATTGAAATTATGTTTAAAAAAATATTAATTGCCAATCGTGGCGAAATTGCCCTTCGTGTTATTCGTACCTGCCGAGAGATGGGTATTAAAACCGTAGCCGTTTATTCAACTGCTGATAAAGATAGCCTACATGTTAAATTTGCCGATGAGGCCGTGTGTATTGGTCCGCCGCCAAGTAAAGATAGCTATTTAAGTATGGCTAACATTATTGCAGCCGCCGAAATTACAAATGCCGATGCCATACACCCTGGCTATGGCTTTTTAAGCGAAAATGCTAAGTTTAGCGAAATTTGTAGGCAACACTCTATAAAATTTATTGGTGCAAGCCCCGAAATGATTAACAAAATGGGCGATAAAAGTAATGCTAAAGCAACTATGATTGCCGCTGGTGTACCCTGTGTACCTGGTTCGGTTGGTTTGTTAGATAGCGTTGCACAAGGTATAAAATTAGCCAAAGACATTGTATACCCCGTAATTATTAAAGCTACCGCTGGTGGTGGTGGTAAGGGTATGCGTATTATTTGGAAAGAAGAAGAATTTCAGGCTGCCTGGGATAGCGCAACACAAGAGGCTTCTGCGGCATTTGGTAACGGGGCCATGTACATGGAAAAATATATTGAAGAACCTCGTCATATTGAAATTCAAATTGTAGGCGATGCACATGGTAAAGCTTGTCACTTAAGTGAAAGAGATTGTTCTGTGCAACGTCGTCATCAAAAATTAGTGGAGGAAACTCCTTCGCCGTTTATGACGCCTGAATTGCGTGAAGCTATGGGAAATGCGGCTGTAAAAGCGGCCTTATCCATTGGTTATGAAGGTGTAGGTACTATTGAATTTTTAGTAGATAAGCATCGTAATTTCTATTTTATGGAAATGAATACACGTATACAGGTTGAGCATCCAATTACTGAAGAGGTTATTGATTATGATTTAATCCGTGAGCAAATATTAGTTGCTGCAGGCGTTCCAATTTCTGGCAAAAACTATTACCCACAATTACATGCCATTGAGTGCCGTATTAATGCTGAGGATCCATTTAAAAACTTTGCCCCATCTCCAGGTAAAATAACCACCTTACATACACCAGGAGGACACGGGATAAGAGTAGACTCTCATGTTTACAGTGGTTATACTATTCCTCCAAACTACGATAGTATGATTGGTAAATTAATAACGGTGGCGCAAACACGTGAAGAGGCTATTGCCAAAATGCATCGTGCTTTAAGCGAATATGTTATAGAAGGCATTAAAACAACTATTCCTTTCCATTTAAAATTAATGCAAAACGAAGATTTTAAAGCAGGGAATTATACTACTAAGTTTTTAGAAACGTGGGATTTTACACAATAACATTTTTTGTAAAACAATTAAAAAGCCCTTAAAACGATTGTTTTAAGGGCTTTTTATATTACCGTATTTGTATTTGTGAACGAGATTAAATAGTTGTCCCTCAAATACTCTACACGTATTGATATAATAGGAATTATTCAAAAGAAAAGGTGCAAAAATCTGCTGAAAAAAATAAAAAACCTTTTTAAAAGTG
>JAYTRS010000284.1:0-4870 GCA_043746065.1 Bacteroidota bacterium
TACCGTTAATAAACCTATAAGCATAGCCAATGTGCCTAAACTTGCAAAAATAATAAGTGTTAAAGCGGGTTTTTGTTTCCCTAAAAAAAATGCACCTACTAAAAATAAAACACATAAGGCATACATATAAAATTGATTAGGGCTGGCACCATTTAAGTAGTTCATAAATAAAACTAAAGCAAATGCTAAAAACGGAATAATAATTGTAAGCGCTATTGTTAATGTTTTATTAAGTTTAAACGCACCAATAGAGCCTGTCCAACGCCCTATCATTAAACTTCCCCAGTAAATAGAAATATAGGCGCCTATTTGCGAGGTTTGTAAACCGCCAAATTGTGGTAGTTTTAATAAAGAACCTAAGTTGCTTTGTATAGCAACTTCTACCCCCACATATATAAAAATAGCAGCCATACCAAATATAACTTGTGGGTACGATGTGACTTCAAATCTGTTTTGTATTTTAATAGTTTTATATTGTAATACTAATAATGTAAAAGCAATTATTAAAAAAATTGTAATACTAGTTAAAAACACAAAACTTGCCGAAGCCGATAAATAGGCATTTACGGCACTACACAAAAATAAAATAATTACTAGACCTAAAAAAACACAAATGGCTTGTAAGGGTGTTTTTAAAACTTTCATGCTGGCACCTTGTTCTTCTTCAATAGTAAGTTTATTAATTTTAGTGAAGTATAAAATAACAGCGGCTACACTAAAAGCAATAGCTAAAATAATATACAAAATACGAATGGATGAAATAGAGGCACTTTCTTTATCCGCATCGCCTGCTATTGCTTTGCCAAATAGTAATACGCTTACTAAAATAGGGCCAATAGTTGTACCAAACGAATTAATACTACCTGCAAAATTTAATCGGTGCGAGCCTGTGGCAGGATTGCCTAAATTTAAAATTAAAGGATTGGCCGATGTTTGTTGTAACGAAAACCCTAAAGCAATAATAAAAAATGCTATTAATATAAATGCAAACGAACCACTGTTTATGGCGGGTATCATAACCAATGCGCCAACTATAGAAATAATTAAACCCAAAATAATAGTTGTTTTGTAACCTATTTTATTTATGATATCGGTATTTAATTGTAGCGAAATCATATACAATACTAACGAGCCAATAAAATAAGCACCAAAAAAAGCACTATCAATTAATTGCGATTGAAATTGACTTAACGAAAAATGCGTTTTACAAAACGGAATAAAAATACCGTTACTAGCCGCTAAAAATCCCCAAAAAAAGAAAACCGTGATGATAGATACAAACGATGAATTACTAGATTTAACCATATATTAAAAATTTATAAAATTTAATTTTAATTTTTTACAAGTTATATCTTTACAATTTATGTTTTGGTTTACAAACCAATACTTTATTAACAGCCATCTTTTTACTACTTTAAACAATAGTTTGTAATCTCTAATTTATAATTTATAATTTCAACACATGCAATTATTAACCCCCACCCAATTTGCCGATTACGAATTATTAGATTGCGGCGATTTTGAAAAATTAGAACGCTTTGGAAACTATATTACCATTCGCCCCGAACCACAAGCCGTTTGGCCAAAAATATATTCAAACCAAGAGTGGGAAAAACAAGCACACGTTAAATTTGTACCAAAAAGTAGCAGTAGTGGCGATTGGAAAATGCTTAAGAAAATGCCCGAACAATGGACAATACATTACAGTTTAAAAAATACACTTAACAATCATCAATCACCCATCAATAATGTCACCCTGAACGAAGTCGAAGGGCAACAGTCATCAATCGTTAAGCAAAAATCAAAAATCGTCAACCCTCAAATTACCTTTCGCTTAGGCTTAACAGCCTTTAAACACTTGGGTGTTTTTCCTGAACAGGCTGTAAATTGGGATAAATTATATACCTTTTTACATAATAAACCAAAGGCTAAATTTTTAAATTTATTTGCCTACACGGGTGGCGCATCATTAGCGGCGAAAGCAGCGGGCGCTGATGTTACACATGTAGATAGTATTAAACAAGTAGTATCGTGGGCAAACGAAAATATGAAAAAATCTAACCTAGATAATATACGTTGGTTAGTAGATGATGCTTTAAAATTTGTAAAAAAAGAAGCCAGGCGTGAAAATAAATACCAAGCCATAATTTTAGATCCACCAGCTTTTGGACATGGCCCCACTGGCGAAAAATGGAAGTTAGAAGATAACATTGCCGAAATGATGGAAACCGTTTTACAAATTATAGATACTGAACAGCACTTATTAATATTAAATGCCTATTCATTGGGTTTTTCGGCATTAGTACCTCAAAATTTGTTGGCTCCTTTTGCTCACAAGCATACATCTGATTTACAAATTGGCGAATTATATTTACAGGCAAAAAGTGGTATTAATTTACCACTAGGGGTTTGGGGAAGTGTTTTTAAGCCTTAATTAATTTTTTTGATTTAAAAAATAATATCATTATCTTTGTTATCTAACTATTAAAATGTATGTGTGGAATTCTCTTACCATCATATATTTAAAATTAAATTAAGAGAAAATTAATAATTAAAACAAAATGAAAAAAGGAACAGTAAAATTTTTTAACGAAGCCAAAGGTTTCGGATTTATTAAAGAAGACGGTGGACAAGAAGTATTTGTTCACGTATCAGGATTAAAAGACAAAATTCGTGAAAACGACACCGTTGAATTTGAAATTCAAGAAGGACAAAAAGGCTTAAATGCTATAAATGTTAAGCTTGCTTAATTTTATTAACATTAAAAAAATAAAGGCTTCCACATTTTGGAGGCCTTTTTTAATTATTTTAATAAATTATTTTGTAATTGTAAATTAAATTGTACTTTTGCATTCCCAATTAAATTTGGCCCGTTCGTCTAGGGGTTAGGACACGTCCCTTTCACGGATGAAACACGGGTTCGATTCCCGTACGGGCTACAAGTAGGAGTAAACCAGCAAAATTAAAACTTGCTGGTTTTTTCTTTTTACCTATTTTAAAGGGGTTTAGAACATTTGGAGGTAAGTCCAAAAAACTTTTTTTTGCCCTTTTAACTAAAATTTAGGTTCCAATTTGAATCCAAATCAAAGCATAAGTACTGTGAGTTTCAATAAAATGTTAGTTTTTGCTTACTGACTAATTTTTGCAATTAATTCTATTTCAAACGTAAAATAAGCCATAATGAGTGCAAAATTCATTTTAACCTATTTGAACCAAAAATTATAATTAAATTTAAATCAATATATAAAACAAGTGAAATTTATTTTAACACTATTTGGCACTATTATTGCACACTAATAGTATGATGAAAAAATTAGCAACTATAGTATTATTGGTTTTTATGGTAAAAGCCAATGCTCAATTAAGTTTATTTGTAAAAATAAAAAATCAATTAAAAATTGAACACCCTGAAATTAGCTTAGAAAATAAGTTAATAGCAGTAAATGTGTGGACTTCGGCAGATAAAAATAGCTGCGATGCCAACAAACAGTTTAATAAAGCCTTTAATATTTATGAATTTGCAAAGCTTAAAGGTGGGGTAAAAGGTATTATTTGTGTTACAATTAATAAATTAAACGAAACGGCTACCATTATTTTAATGAAAGATAGTGCAAACAAACTTATACAAATAAATAATATCAATTTAAATGATATTTCAAACGTAACAAATAGTGTATTTGATGCACAAGGTAACGAAGTATATAAAAACTTGGCTACTGATAAAATTTTCGAGTCAATAAATAAATTAATAACGCGTTAAAAAAACAAAGATGAAAAAAATAATTTTCTTTTTATTAGTAACAATTACAAGTGCCTATAAAGCACAAACAAATGCAGATTGTGTAAATGCAATACCACTGTGTTCAACACCTAATTTTACATTTTTTGCAACTTCTGGTAATGGTCTTGTAAATGATATACCAACAGGCAGTAATATTAGTAACCCCAGTACTAACCCAAACCCACCCAATGCTGGCTGTTTGCTTGCTGGCGAAAATGTTCCGCAATGGCTATTAATTACTATTGGTAATAGTGGCAATTTAGAATTTGTATTTGGGGCAGGGGGTAGCCCTAATCCTCAAGTAGGTTATTATGATTGGGCAATGTGGCCCTACTCACCCTCTACTTGTTCAGCTATTATGGGAAATACTTTACCGCCTGTGCGTTGTAATTGGAATGCCAGTTCATCTGGCGGAACAGGCATTGCCTCAGCTGCAAATATTCCCCCAGGAGGTAATCCAGGTAATTTTCAAATACCTTTGGCTGTAAATGCTTGTCAGCAATACATTATTTGTATATCTAATTATAGTGGTGTAAATTCTTTAGTTTCATTTCAATCATTAGGTACTGCCTCTTTATCGTGTAGCCCCAGCTGTAACCCAAATTATACTATTTGTGCGGGTAGCACAGTAACAATTACCCCAGTTAATTTTGCTGGATTAAGTAATCCAAGTTATTCTATACAACCAGGCGGACAAACAAATACAACGGGTAATTTTACAGTAAATCCCTTAGTGACTACAACTTATACTACTTATATAACAGGCTTAAATAGTAGTAATGCCGTTCAAACCACTACCGCAACAAGTAATGTTTTGGTAAATCCATTACCAACATTATCGCCTACATTTACACAGGCAACCTGTACAAACTCCAATAATGCAGTCAATTTAAATATTTCTGGTGCATCTAACTATACGGTAAACTGGAACCCATTACCTACAAGTGTGAGTTCATATAGTCAATCATCTGCTACAAATGTAAACGCCGGCACCACAAACGTAACGGTAACGGCCGCAGGTGGTTGTAGTACTACCACAAGTTTTACAATGGGGGCTATACCAGCAGCAGCAAACTTTACAGCCTTTAG
>JAYTRS010000285.1:0-4852 GCA_043746065.1 Bacteroidota bacterium
CTCAACTATTTTTCGGTTTTATAAAGATCTTCTTTTTTTACAATTTGTACCTTAGTCCCTTCTTTTAATATTTTAGATACCGCACTATAAGGCCCACAAATAATTTCTTGATTGTTTTTTACGCCGCTTAAAATTTCAATAAAATCATTGTCTTGTATGCCAGTTTTAACTTCTATTTGCTGAGATGTCCCTTTGTTTAAAATAAAAACATATTCTTTAATTTTTTCTTCGGTTTTATTTTGTTGTTTTTCTTTCTCCTCATTTTCGTTATTAACTTGTATTTGAGGTTCATCAAACTCGTTATTAAATTGAACGGAATCTTTATTACGTGTAGTAACAGCTTGAATTGGTATTGTAATTACATTACTTACTCTGCGGGTTTGTATATCTACACTAGCACTCATACCTGGCCTAAACGGAACAGGATTTTTTTCATTTACCAAGTAGTCATACGATTCGCGCACTAATCTAATTTTTACTACAAAATTGGTTACTTGGTCTACGCTAATACCAGTGGCGTTAGATGAGTTAGCTATTTCGGTTACAATGCCTTTAAATTTTTTATCCATATAGGCATCCACTTCTATTAAAGCCGTATCGTTTTTATGTACTTTAATAATATCGTTTTCATTTACTTCAACACTTACTTCCATTTCGTTTAGGTTGGCTAAACGTAAAATTTCGGTACCAGCCATACCGTTAACTCCCACAACTCTTTCGCCCTTGCGCGAACTTAGTTTAGATACCGTTGCATCAACCGGAGCATATATAAATGTTTTTTCTAAATTGGTGTTAGCTTCTTTTAAAGATGCTTCGCTACCTTGTATGTTGTATTGACTTGCATTTACAGTGGCTTCTAATGAACTTACATTTGCTTTCGAGCCTTCAAATTGTGCTTTTGCAGCATCAAATTCTTGTTGCGAAATGGCATTTTGGTCAAACAGTTTTTTGTTACGATTAAATACAGCCTCAGCATTTGCTAAGTTAGCTTTAGCTTGTTCTAACTGTGCTTTAGCTGAGTTTAAATTGGCTTTAGTAGTATTTACACTTGCATTTACACGTTCAAAAGCACTTACATACAAATCGGGTTTTATACGGCAAAGTAAATCACCTTTTTTAACTTGGTCGCCTTCTTTCACCTTCATTTCGGTAATTTCGCCGCTAACATCGCTTGTAATTTTCAATTCCGTTTCGGGTTGTATTTTACCTGTAGCGCTAACAACTTCAATTATTTGCCTGATGCTGGCTTTTTGAGTATAAACCTCTAAGGGCTTATTACCATTAAAAACTTTTGATATTACGACAATTAAAACAACAGCAATACCAATAATTAAAATCCAATATATTTTCTTCATAATTAATTTGGCTACAAATCTAATAAAAAATAAAGGTTTTAAAAGGATTTTAAAACGAAGCTAAAAAAAATGTGTAATTAAAAACCAGTACCAAAATGGGTAAGGCTTTCGCGTTTCATGGGTTGTATGGTTAAAACGGGTATATTACTAATATCAACAATACGCTGTGCGGCAGTACCTCCAAAAAATTCGGCTACACCTAAGGCTGGCTTATTCATAATCATAATTAAATCGCACTCAATTTTATTGGCGTATTCAACAACGGTTTCGGCTACATTTTCGGCTGGAATAGATTTGTTTGAACATGAAACGCCTTTTGCTTTAATAAATTGTTTTACCTGGTGACAATAAGCTAATAATTGGTTTTCGTAAGGGGCATCTTTGGGATCGAAAACTCCTAAAATACGAATACTGGCGCCAAAATATTGTGCAAATTGCACACAGGCATCCACTTTTTCGCGACTTTCGAGCGATAAATCTAAGGGTAATAAAATATTTTCGCAACCATCGCGGTGTTCGTTACCTCTAATAGTAATAACAGGGCATGGGGCTTTACGCACTAGTTTACTAGCGCTGGTTCCCATAATGTTTCTAAACTTCATGTGGCTTTCTAAGCCTGCAATAATAAGAGTAGCTTTTATTTCTTCTGCCACACGGTCGGTTTCATCATAAATATCGCCTTTAACGTTCATAAACTCAGTAGGAACGCCACTTTCTTGCTCGGTTTGTTTGGTAAGTTTGTTTAAGGCTTCGTAACTTTCGTCACCACTTTTTTCGTAAACGTGTAGTAACACTAGTTTTGAGTGTGTATATTTAGCCAAATTATACGATTGTTTTACGGCCAAAAGCGATTGTTTTGTAAAATCTATTGGAATTAAAATGACACCTCTTTCTTTTACTTGCATAATTTTTAATTAAAAATTGAAGTACAAAAGTATAATTTTTTTGATTATATAACCATTTTTTTACCCATTATTTTGTAAAAACAAATAAAATAACTACATTTGCACCTCAAATTTTTAAAATAAAACAAAATGGCAACAAAGATTAGACTACAAAGACATGGTAAAAAAGATTCAGCTTTTTTTCACATTGTAGTTGCGGATGGTCGTGCACCACGTGACGGAAAATTTATTGAAAAGTTAGGTACTTATAACCCTAACACAAACCCAGCAAGTATTGATATTAACTTTGATTCGACCTTAGATTGGTTAATGAAAGGTGCTCAGCCAACTGATACGGCTCGTGCAATTTTATCGTACAAAGGTTTGCTAATGAAAAAACACTTATTAGAAGGTGTAAAAAAAGGTGCATTAACAGATGCGCAAGTAGAGCAAAAATTTACAAAATGGTTGGGCGAAAAAGACGGTAAAATTGTTGGTAAAAAAGACAAATTAAAATCGGCAGACGCTAACAAAGTTATAGCTCAAAATAAAGTTGAAAAAGCTGCAAATGTAGCTAAGGCTGCTAAAATTGCTGCTAAAACAGCTATTGTAGAGCCTACTGCTGAAGTTACCGATACACCAGTTACGGATGCACCTAGCACCGAAGAAACTGCATAATTATTTTTTAAAATTAAAAACCGCTTTAGTATAAAACTAAAGCGGTTTTTTTGTTTTTATAATTTTTATTTTAATTATTTAGTCTTTTAACCCATTCTTTAAAAAAGCATTAAGCTTCTTTTTTAGGTTTTTTAGTTTTTGGTTTGCTATGGCTAATTACAATTTCATCTTTTTCTTTATTGTAATCTACCTCTAACTCATCGCCTTCGGCTAAATTATTTTTAATAATTTCTTCCGCCATTGGATCTTCTAAATACTTTTGTATGGCGCGTTTTAAAGGGCGAGCACCATAGTTAGCATCGTATCCTTTCTCTACAATATAATCTTTTGCAGCAGCGGTAATTTTTATACTGTAACCTAAACCACTAATTCTACCAAACAAACTGGCTAATTCAATATCAATAATTTTATGTATATCGTCTTTAGATAAAGAGTTAAACATTACAACATCATCAATACGATTTAAAAATTCAGGGGCAAACGCTTTTTTTAATGCACTTTCAATTACTCCTTTTGTGGTATCTTCTTCGCTATCTTTTCTGGCAGTTGTGCCAAAGCCTACACCTGTACCAAAATCTTTTAACTGGCGTGCACCAATATTAGAAGTCATGATGATGATAGTATTTTTAAAATCGATTTTACGTCCTAAGCTATCAGTTAACATACCATCATCTAATACTTGTAACAACATATTAAATACATCAGGATGTGCTTTTTCTATTTCGTCAAGCAACACAACGGCATAAGGTCTGCGGCGTACTTTTTCGGTTAACTGTCCGCCTTCTTCGTAACCTACATAGCCTGGAGGTGCGCCAATTAAACGGGTTACAGCAAATTTTTCCATATACTCACTCATATCTATACGAATAAGTGCATCATCATTATCAAATAAATGTTTGGCTAAAACTTTTGCTAATTGTGTTTTACCAACACCTGTAGGGCCTAAAAAAATAAACGAACCAATGGGTTTGTTTGGGTCTTTTAAACCTGCACGGTTACGTTGTATGGCTTTCACTACTTTTAGTAAAGCCACATCTTGTCCAATAACTTTGCCTTTAAGCAAGTCGTTCATCTTAACTAACTTTTCGCTTTCGTTTTGGTTTACACGTTGTACGGGCACACCACTCATCATGCTCACTACTTGTGCAACGTCTTCGTCGGATACTGTAACGCGGTTTTGTTTTGTTTCTTCTTCCCAGGCTTTTTTAGCAGCTTCTAATTGCGCTTGTAATTGTTTTTCAGTGTCGCGTAACTTTGCCGCTTCTTCGTATTTTTGCGAACGAACGACTTGATTTTTTAGTTCTTTAATGTCTTCCATTTTTTTCTCAAGTTCCAATACATTTTCAGGAACGTTGATATTCGTAATGTGTACTCTACTTCCAGCTTCATCTAAAGCATCAATAGCTTTATCTGGTAAATGTCTATCGGTAATATAACGTGCGGTAAGTTGTACGCAAGCTTTTATAGCTTCATCGGTATAAGTTACATTATGATGTTCTTCGTACTTGGCTTTAATATTATTTAATATTTCGAGAGATTCTTCTTGAGTAGCTGGTTCAATAATTACTTTTTGAAAGCGACGCTCTAAAGCTCCATCTTTTTCAATATACTGACGGTATTCATCTAAAGTAGTGGCACCAATACATTGTATTTCGCCACGCGCTAAAGCAGGTTTAAACATATTGCTGGCATCTAAACTTCCGCTTGCACCGCCTGCACCTATAATAGTATGTATTTCATCAATAAATAAAATTACATCGGGACTTTTCTCCAACTCGTTCATAACGGCTTTCATACGCTCTTCAAACTGACCGCGGTATTTTGTTCCAGCCACCAACGACGCTAAATCTAAGGTAACAACGCGCTTACCAAATAATACACGGCTAACTTTCCGTTGTACTATTCTTAAGGCTAAACCTTCAGCAATGCTGCTTT
>JAYTRS010000286.1:0-4817 GCA_043746065.1 Bacteroidota bacterium
CGTAACTTTTTTTTAATTATTACGTTATAAAGGTAAATACAAAAAGAAAGGTGAACAGTATGATAAAAAACCAGAGAAAGATTATATGGATTATACAAAATTATAATCGTACTAAATCTTAATCATTAGCAAAAACAAAATCGCAAAAAAAGTTTTGCGCGAAACAAAAACAATTTAAAAATTAGAAATCATGAAATGCCCTTTGTTATAATAAAAAAATAAAAACAAAACAAGGGCATAACATAACACAATTATAAACCTTAAAAATAAATGTTATGAAAAAGAATAGTTTAAGAGTAGCCCTGTTAATGGATAAATTAACCATAGCTGCCAAAATAATAAAAGCACGCTTAATTGTTGATGCTATAACTAATAACGCAAGCGTATTTGTAACGCCTAACCCACCTTTAGCAACTGTTACCCTTGCTATAAAAGAGTTAAGCAATGCCTACGACGATACCGCCGATGGTGGCAAAAGTAAAACAGCTATTATGCACGATAAAGAGGCAGTGCTAATGAACCTTTTACACAAAATAGCCAATTACGTGGAAGATGTAGCTAACGATGATGAGGCCATTGTACACTTAGCAACGTTAGATGTAAAGAAAAAAGTGATAGTAAAAAACACCGCCGAGTTTGAGGTATTTCAATGGAACGACCGTGGCGCTGTAGGCTTAAAAGTAAAAGCCCGTAAAAAAACAATTTACAAATGGCAGTATTGTAAATCGCCATTAGAATCAAACACATGGGTAGATGCAATAACCACCGATGTAGCCCACGCTACCATTGGCGATTTAGAAATAGGTAGCTACTACTATTTTAGAGTTGTGTTTATAGATGGTACCAGCGAACACCTGAGCAAAGTATTAGGCTTTGCGGTAAACTAAAGGCAATGGAAGATGGATGAAGGAAGATGGAGCATAGCCTTTTCCGTTTTACATTAAAAAAAGCGTTTCAATTTAAATTGAAACGCTTTTTTTTACAAACTAATGATGTATGCGCCGGTTTGTTTTGTATTATAAAAGTTATACCCAAATTTACGACATAATTTTTCAATTTTATTTATAGAATAATTACTGTTTGAACCATCAACAACAATTTGATTTAGGTTAGTGAAATTTTGCAAATAATCTTCTTTTAATTTAAAATTATTTGCTACTAATAAGGTTGTTACTATTTTAAAGTTTACTACCGGAAAGTGATGTGGCTTGGTTAAAAGCAATACATGAAGCGCTTTATAGTTTATAAAATTATAATTACTAACTTTTATGATTGGATTATTAAAGCTTGTAAAATGTGGTTTAATATGAAAGTTGTAATTGCTAGTATCAAGTTGGTTTACCAAAACGGTATGTGTATTTTTTACCGCCACGGTGCTGTATTTATTTAGTTGATATATACTTATTAAACTTTTTGTTTTGCTTTCGTAACTGTAAAATATACAAATTAATTGCCAAGTAATAATAAGTAGTAACGATGTAAATACCAAGCTAAACGAACGTTTTTGTAAAGAAAGTGTAATTGTAATAATGACTACGGTTAAAAATAAAACATCAACAGGCGTAAAATCTATTAACTCAATACTACTATTGGCTTGCGAAAATAAATTAATAAATTTAATAAGCCACAGCATTAAAAAATTAATAATTACACTTACAAAATTTAATTTTAATACCAGTAAAAATGCCAATAGAAGTAATACAAATGTGGTAGGTACTACAATTATATTACACACTAAAAACCATAACGGAAATTGATGAAAAAAATAAAGTGTAATGGGTAAGGTTGAAAGTGTAGCCGCTAACGATGCACTGCTACTTTGCCAAAGTAAGTTTAAAATATAATTAGACGGTTGCCAAATGTTTGATATTTTTGGCTGGAAGTATAACAAGCCAAACAAAGCAAAATAACTTAATAAAAATCCTATATCTGTAATGTAAAGTGGGTTAAAAAGTAAAAGTATAAATGCCGAAACTAACAATATATTAATTTGATTTTTTGAACTGGGTCTGAAAAACAAGGTGCCAACCCCTAACAAATTAAACATAATAACGGCACGCAATACTGGTGCAGAAAAGCCTGTTAGTAAAGCAAAACACCACAAACTAAGGGTTATAATGATAAAGCGACTAAATTTGTAACGTTTTCTTTTATCAAACCTATTAAATAAAAAATTTAGCAGTAAAATTATTAAGCCTGTATGCAAACCCGATACTGATAGTACGTGCAATGTGCCCGTTTTACTAAACGCAGTAATGGTTGATTTACTTATTTCATCATCATATCCTGTAATTAAAGCAGCACAAATAGCAAAGGCATCGGGCGATAAATTAGCATGTCGTAACGTATTTATTACATTGGCTTTTAAGTGTAAACCCAATTGCCATATGCTACTTAAATTATGTTGATTTGGAATAGTTTGGTAACACAATGAATCGATAAAAAAAGTGTGGTAAATATTTTTAAAATTTAAGTAATTTTTATAATCAAATTCGTTTGGATTTAATGGCTGCACTATATCACTACTATTACTTTTAAATATAAAAGTTTGCCCTGCAATTAAAGGTTTATTAGCTAGCGATTTTTTAATGTAACAAATGGTTTGCCCCTTAATGTTTTTATAACCAATGTTGGTTTTAACTTGTAATAATTTTACCGAACATTTATAAAATTTTTCTTTTTCAATGGGTAGGTCGTCACACACAGCAACAAAAGTTTGGGCTTGGTTAGGTATAATAAAATTGGCATAAAATAAAGTATTATATTTTACTTGAGCGTTAATAGCAAAGCTAGCGCCTATTAAAAACAAAAACACATCTGCTAAAAGTAAGTACACAATTTTTTGCTTACTATTTATAAATTGAAAGTAATACCATAACAAAAGAGCAAAAAAACTAAAACTTATTATGAGTAAGTGGAGTGAAGTGTACGAAAAATTTAGTGCTATTAAAATGCCTAAAATAAAAGGAATAGCAATTTTAAAAAATGGAATATTTGAAAACACATTCACTTTTTATGTGTTAGTTTTTTTGCTATCATTTTTATCCAAAGGGCGTAGCTGAAGCTGTGTAAGTTTTTTGCCTTGTTTAGCATAATATCGTTTTTTATAATTTGAGCACTTTTTTCAAAATCAATTAGTGTAAATAAAGAGCCGTTTATTTTGTACTCTGTTAAAGCGCCGTTTTGTTTAAATAAGGTGTAAAGCCCATTTAAATTTAGTGTTACGCCTTTTTGTTTTTCGAAAAATAAAATGTCTCTTGTTTCATTAACACCATTGTTATAAATGCAATTAATGTTGTAGGTTTTAAATGTTCGGTACTTTACATTTTCTAATTCTTCAACATAATGGGCAAAAGTAAAACTATGTTGCAAATCAATATCTATTAAAAGCATTTTACCTTTAATAGTGTGCAAAAAAGCAAATACCGAGTTACTACCAAAAGTGCTGTTATTTTTTAAATTACTAAGTTGCCTACCGTGTTTACCCCATACCATAAAGGAATGAAAAGGATCGGTAGTACGCACAAAATCATTATTTTTAAACGCCGTTACTGCTAAAGTACCTGTTTGCGGTAAACTATTTTTTTCATCAAACGTATGCCCACTTTTTAAGCCATTTACAAATGCTGGAAATAAAAGTGTACCATTGCTAACTTGTTGTTGTAAGGCTTTAATAAATTGTGAGGCATTAAACAATTTTTCGGCACGCATAGTAGTTAAGGCTAGTTTAGTAATATCAGAGGCTACTACTAACGTGTCATCTATTTTAATATTTAATAATGGTGGTATTTGTAAATATGGCGTGTAGGTACTGCTCATTATTTATTTTTGTTCTTCTAATAATTCAATAAGCTCGTTACTTGGGGTTAAAAAAAATGCAACGTAGCGGTTATTAAAGGCAATAGCAGGCTTTGGGGCCGATACTAAAATAAATTTATTTTGTTTGCAGGTTTCTATATCTTGTTTAAAATTATTGGCTTCAAAACATAAATGATAAAGCCCCCCACGTTTATTTTTTAAAATAGTTGTAATAGGGCTATCGTCTCCTAAAGGCTCTACAAGCTCAATACACGTACCATCAATAGTTGTAACAAATGCTATTTTTGTTTTTTGCAACTCATCTATATAAATTTGGCTAATTGTTTGGCAATTAAAAACAGGTTGTAAAACGGTTTTAAAATAGTTTTCAATATTTGTAACAGCTATGCCAAAGTGGTTAAACTTCATTTAATGTATGTTTGTAAAATTAATGTATGGAGGTAAAATATATTCCGAATTCAAATTCCAAGTAAATGTATTGTTAGTTTGTACTAAACCCGATGTTATAAAAAAACTTAAGCAAGGTTTATTTTTGGGGCTTGGTATATATTCTGCAACTAAGGTATTACACTTATTTTGTTTGGCTAATGTAATTGCAAATGCCAACATAGTTTCTTCGCACTTGCGCCCCATAACTCGGCAACTTAAAATAAAATCAGTAATGTAGGCAATGTTATTTTTAACGGTTAGGCCTAAAATGCCTGTTAAACCTGCATCACCAAACTTATCTGTTAACGAAAAAGCCCATATACCATTTGTGCTTTGTGTTGTAAATTCGGTAATTTCTTTTTCGGTTAACCTACGTGTGCTTAAATTTAATTGATTTGTTTTATTAAATAGTTGGGTAACGCGGGCACTATTTTTTGTGTTTAAAGGCTCTGCATTAATTTTTATATCAATAGTAGAAAGCCATTCGTCTATAGATTGAAAGGTGAGTTTGCTTTGGGTACGATTTTTTTCGTCGTTATAATATTGGCTACGATTTGCATCTTCGTTAC
>JAYTRS010000287.1:0-4814 GCA_043746065.1 Bacteroidota bacterium
CCACAATTAAATATACCGCTATTGGTAAATACACCAAATAAGGCCAATGTGTTTGCGCCACAATTAAATGTGCCGCCAGTGTTTATTTGTAAATTAAAAATTTGAGCACTCGCTACGTTTAATGTTATGTTTGCTCCGTTTACAATTACAGCAGTGTCGTTTGCGCCCGGCACTACACCCGCTGCCCAGGATGTGGCTGCATTCCAATTACCAACTACCGCATTGCTTAACCTATTTATAGCGTTTAAATGACTTGTTAAAAATAAAAAACCAAGTATAAATAGTAATGTTTTAATCATACTAATATTTAATTAAAATTATAATCTACAAAAAACAAATGTTCTTTTCCGACTTATAAAATTAGTGTTTATTTTATAACTGTACAAGGCATAACCTTATTAATAATACTAAAGCGGTTTAATGCTTAACTGTTTTTATTTTAGATAACGTAAAACAATTTATTTTTAAACACATAATTTTATTTTAGTGCTTTGCGTTTTTTATAAAAGCCTAACTTTATATTTTTAATGATGATAAATATGACTGCAGAAATACTAACCATTGGCGACGAAATTTTAATAGGACAAATAACCAATACCAACAGCGTTTGGATAGCCCAACAACTTAATCAAATAGGCATAAAGGTAGTGCACATGGCCAGTGTGGCCGATGACGAAACCGCCATTATAAAAGCGTTTAACGATAGCTTAACCCGTGCCCAATTTGTATTTATTACCGGCGGTTTAGGCCCAACCAAAGATGACATTACCAAAAAAACATTTTCTAAATATTTTAATAGCCCATTAGTAATTGATAAAGACGTGTTAGCTGATGTTTCATCCTTTTTTTTAAAGCGAGATAAAACGGTCTCTCAACTTAACCAAAACCAAGCCTTGGTGCCTAAAGATTGTTTTGTGATTCGTAACCCTAATGGCACCGCCCCCGCCATGTGGATAAAAAAACAAAACACCATATTTATAAGTATGCCTGGCGTGCCTTACGAAATGAAGGCCTTAATGACGGACACCATTATTCCAAAAATAAAAACCGAAAACGCTTTGCCGCACATTTATCATAAAACGGTGTTAACACAAGGCATTGGCGAAAGTGCCTTGGCCGAATTAATTGAAAGTTGGGAAGATAACCTAATACACAAAAATATTAAGTTAGCCTACTTGCCACAACCCGGCATTGTGCGCTTGCGCCTTAGCACCAGCGGAAACAATTTAGAAAGTTTAAAAACGGATGTTGAAGACGAAATTAAAAACCTTAACACGTTAATTAATAAATACATTTATGGTTACGAAAATTATGGCGAAGAAACCCCACCCTTACAAAAAATAGTTTCTGAGCTTTTATTACAGCGTAACCAAACCCTTGCCCTTGCCGAAAGTTGCACGGGCGGATATGTTTCATCATTATTTACAGCAATGCTGGGCGCCTCTAATGTGTTTAAAGGCGCAATAGTACCTTATACAAACGAGGCAAAACATCAATTGTTGCAAGTAGATGAAAACCTGTTTAACACTGTTGGCGCGGTAAGTAAAGAGTGTGTACAACAACTAGCACAAAACGTTTTAAAAAAATTTAATAGTACGTATAGTATTGCCATTTCGGGTATTGCAGGCCCAACGGGCGGTACAAGCCAAAAACCAGTAGGCACTATTTGGATAGCAGTTGCTAACCAACAAAAATGCTTAGCCTTTAAATTTCAGTTTGGCGATGATAGAGGCCGTAACATTGTAATGACAAGTAATGCCGCCCTAAACCTATTACGTAAATTTATTTTAAAAGAGGTAGAGTAAGTTTTATTTTTTATATTTGGTTAAACGAACAATGTTTAAAATAAAAAATAAGTAAGTTTATTAAAGATTAAATAATATTAAAATGGAACAAGACATAAGGTGGCAACAACGCTTTGCTAATTATAATAAGGCACTAGGTAAATTACAACAAGCTGTTAATTATATAAAGCATCATTTTATTAATGATAATGAGCCTATTAATGATGAAGAATTTGGACACGTATTAGACGAGATAATAAAAGAAGGACTTATTCAACGGTTTGAATACACGCATGAATTAGCTTGGAATCTTATGAAAGATTATGCTGAGTATCAAGGAAACTCAACCGTTGGCGGTTCGAGAGACGCTACCAGAGAGGCGTTTGAATTAAAATTGTTTACCAATGGCCATGTGTGGATGGATATGATTGATAGTAGAAATAAAACATCGCATACCTATAACCAAATTACAGCTAACCAAATTTATGCTAAAATTTTAAACGAATACTACCCCGCTTTTATAGAATTTAAAAACAGTATGGAAGAAAAAAGAACCAGTAAACAATAATTTTTTTAAATAATGAAATTTGGTTTAACAGAGATTGAAATTAAAAAAATACAACAGGTGTTTCGTTTAAACTTAAACGTTGATAAAGCTATCCTATACGGTTCTCGAGCAAAAGGAAACTTTAAGCCAACATCCGACATTGATTTTACCCTAATTGGATTAAACTTAAATTTAACCACGCTAAATAAAATAGAAAATGAGTTAGACGACTTATTGCTACCCTATAAAATAGATGTTTCCATCCACCATCACATTTCAAATATAGAACTGTTACAACACATAGATAGAGTTGGAATACCCTTTTACCAAAAACAATTATAAACTAAACACTATGGCCATTAAACGATTAAAACAATACATTTTACCTATTGGTAACGAGCTTATAGCTCAACACCGTGTCGAATTAGATAAGGCTGCCCTTATGGGCAAAGGTCTAACGGTAGATGTAGATTTTGTAAAACACATACAAACTGGCAATTTTAGCCCAGTGGTAGACCGTATTGTAGTATCGCAACACAAAAACGAGTGGATACAAAACATAATTTTTGGCATACATATAAATATTGTAAACGTTCCACCCGAGCAGCAATTAACTTTTAATAATGATATACTGAGCAATAAAAAAATATTGCAATGGCTGGCGCGATTGGGCGGCAACCCTATGATATTTTTCTTTTTAAAAAACCACGAAATAGGCTCGGCAAGTTTATTTGCGCACATTTTAGTAAAAAATAATCCCGAAACAAAAAACGATTTTGAAATGGGCGAAAAACAGTACCGCTTTGAAGCCACACAAGTACAAGAAATTTTTAATAAACTATTTAACGGCTGCGTATTTTTTAACGAGTATTGTTATGCTACCAACATTTACACTAAAAATTATATAGAACAAGCTATTAAAAATTTTAGAGAACGTTTTGGCTTTGGCAACGAAATTACCACCTTTAATTATACCGATATTGTTGAATCGTGGAAACAAACCTTTGAACCCAACCAATTTAAAAAATAGCAAAACCAATTGCCGTTGTTAACCCCCGTTGCGCTGCATTTTTAACACGGCGCAACAACAATTATAATAGGCATTTGTAATGCTTTTTTAACCATACTGTTTTTTAATTCCATAATTTAAAGGGGTAAAAACTATATAAACCTTCAAGGTTTATGTGAGTAATTTAAAAAACCTCGAAGGTTTGTGGCTGTTTTTCTCCCAGCGCAGTAGCACTCCTCTAAATACGTTTACTTTTATTTTTATTTAAAAAATAAGTAATAATTAAAATAATTAAATGAACTGCAAATAATATTAAACCAAGTTTCATAGAAAGATCAGGAATGATGCCCGCCAACTCCCGATATTCCTTTCGTCCAGCATGTGTATACTGCCCGTAAGCCGCAAAGCTTAAAGCGGCTGTTGCAAATAGTAATACAATTAAATCAATAACCTTTAATACTTTCATAGTTGTTTTTTTATTTTTTTAAATCTATTAAATTTCAATTAGCATGCCATAGTAGCGATTGTATTGAAGTTGAAAAGGTATCAATTCTGTTTCCTCTTCATCTAAAAATTTAGCTCTCTCGGCTTCTTTATATTCTTTGGCGCCTTCCATTTCTTTCTTATAATCTAAATTAAAAATATGTCTTTTGTAATTAAGGCTATCCGCCTCTGCCATTAATGCTTTATAAGTAGTAAAGTGTTTTATTTTTTTGGTAGCAAACTCAAATATAAAATAAGAGGTTACAGAGTTTGTAGTAGGCAAACCGTTTTTCATGTCTGTTCTTTTTTTAGCAATAATGTGTGTGTTATTAAAAGAAAAACCTATAATGTTTTGTTCAATAAGCTCGCCATATTCATCATTTTCAAGGGCAATACTTCCGGGAGGATCATCGGGCCTTTGTTTTGTAAAATTAACGTGCGGTGAATAGGTAAGAAAGACTCCTTCACCAATCTCATCTAAATAAGACCAAGAATCAGAAAACGAATTTATGGTATACGGACAAACCGATGGCATTCTTTCCCACGGAAAGGAACCAGGAGCTATAAAATAATTAGAATCGATTTGAGCTATTAAATTAGCGGGAGATAATTTTTTAATAGATGCTTGGTATAATAATCTATCTTTATTTTGCAGTTCAGTATCTACCATAAAAGCGCCATACTTTAATTGATAGTAATAATCGCGTAATGGCCAATAAAACAATTTATAGCTTATAAAAAATGTAGCAATAACAGTTATACTGATAATGATCATAACTTTTTTGAACATTTTGAATTATTAATTTATAATTTTTATTGACTAGTATGCTAGCACCCAATCTTACAACAGTAATTTTACCTATCAAATATACTTTTTTAATTGGTATTGTAATAGGGGCTGCAATACAAATGTAGCGAGGCAGCAAATTATAGCGAGACAACTACGAATTAACATTATCACTTTAAAATTTACGATATTTACCGTATATTT
>JAYTRS010000288.1:0-14372 GCA_043746065.1 Bacteroidota bacterium
ACAGAAGCTTTTTTAACAACTTTTTTTGAAAGGTTTATTTCTATTCTTAAACTTTCTTTTTCTAAATAAAAAACAACAGCGCATAAATGTTCGCAAAAGTTTTTGGTTTTATTACAAGCGCAAGTATAATCTGTAATTTTTTGTGCTTTTTTTATAATATTAATTTCAAAATTTTGTTTATCAACAACCAAAAACTCAAAATTATTAGTTGTTTTTTTTTCAAGTAAAGAAACCCCGCCGTTTTTACAAATACGCAATCCGTTTTTTAAAACTCCCGCCCTAAAAATGTGCTCAAACTCTTTTAAATCAATACTCATTACTTATAAAAGGCCTTAAAAACCGCTCAAATATCCATATATTTTTTAAATACGGCGTTATAATGAGCCAAACGGTAGTTTCGGCAAGTTAAAAATTCGTTTGTTAAAATCTAAAATCCTAAATTTAAGCTCTTTATGAATAAATTTATTCTTATATTTATTTTAACCTTAATCCATTTAGTTGGGTTTTCTCAAAAAGGTAAAAATGGTGCAGGAAATATTAGCATAAGTACCGTTGTTAATGCGTATACATCTTTGTCTGCCGACGCTTTTACAGGTAACACCACCATTAATGTGGCAAGTGGCGCTGGTTATGCTATTGGCGATTTAATTTATATTATTCAAATGCAAGGCGCTAGTACAAATTGTTTTATAAATCCATTTGGCAACCCCAACAGTGCCGAGCCTTATACTCCCGCTTTTGGTAAAATTACAAATTACAACAATGCAGGTAATAATGAGTACGCACAGGTTTCATCCGTTGCGGGTAACGTAATCACTATTGATTGTCCATTAAAAAATAACTACACCGCTGCAGGTAAAGTACAGGTTATAAAAGTACCGCGCTATACATCTTTAACCATTACTGCTACTGGAATTATAACTTGCCCGGCATGGAATGGCACAACGGGCGGAGTAATAGCTATTGAAGTAGATGGAAACACAACAATTAACGCGGGAGGAAAAATTGACGCGAGCGCTTTGGGTTTTAGGGGCGGTATTGTTATTGGTAAGCTTGTATCGAGTGTTTTTGGTGGAGGTTCGTACGCAAACAACAATGTTAATGAGGGTGGATATAAAGGTGAGGGCATTGCAGGAAGTGTAGCCGACTATTTAGCTAATTTTAACGGTCCTTATTGTAAAGGTGCAGTAGCTAATGCGGGTGGCGGTGGTAATGGTAATAATGCTGGCGGTGGCGGTGGCGCTAATGCTGGCGATACCTCATTATATTTAGGAACGGGCAATCCCGATATTTCTATAGCGGGTTATGTTACTGCTTGGAATTTAGAAGTGGCCGGTTTTGCAGGAACAACTTCTTCGGGTGGTGGCCGCGGAGGCTATTCTTTTTCAAGTATAAACCTTAACCCTCGCACAAGCGCACCCGGTTTAGCGGGTTGGTCAGGTGATAACAGAAGAGTAGCGGGTGGCTTAGGCGGAAGACCCCTTAATTATAATACTGGAAGACTATTTAGCGGTGGTGGTGGTGGTGCTGCTGATGAAAACGATGCTTATGGTGGTGCGGGTGGTAATGGTGGAGGAATAATAAATATTATTAGTTATGGTACGGTTACTGGTGCTGGACAAATTTTAGCAAATGGCCAAAACGGGTTTAATACTTTAACTCCGACCCCTGGTTTTTTTGTTACTGGACGAGATGGTGCTGGTGGCGCTGGTGGTGGAGGCGCTATTGTTATTAATTCTATTGGTTTAATTAATGCCTTAACCGTATCAGCAAATGGCGGTAATGGTGGCAACCAACAAATGAAAAACGGTGCTGGTATAACAGCAGGGGCTTATGGCCCAGGTGGTGGTGGTGGTGGTGGTTATATTGGTACCACTGCGGCCGCAATTACTGCAGCTGTTAATGGGGGAGTTAATGGCACGGTTCAATATTTATCGGGTTTAGAAAACTGTCAAATAGACATTGTACCCGCTACCAACAGTTTTCCTGCAAATGGCGCTACTATTGGTGGCTCTGGTATAATTACTTCTACTTTGCAAACGGTTCCTGCAATTACAGCGAGTCCCGATGTTACAATCTGTATAAACAACTCAACTATATTAACTGCCACAACTACGGGTCCGCCATCTACTATTAGTTGGTACACTAATTTTGCCGGAACAACTTTACTTGGCACAGGAAGCGCATTTACTACTTCGGTTTTTACAAGCCCGGTTACTTATACTATTTGGGCAGGTTTTTGTCCAAGCGGTATTTACCGCGACCCAGTTGTTATAACTGTTACTAATGGACCAACACTTACAACCACTTCGCAAACACTATGTGCGGGTCAAACCGCTACACTAGTAGCATCAGGCGCCACAACTTATACCTGGAACACGGGAAGCAACAGCTCTACTATTAATCCTACACCAGCAGCTACAACAGTTTATACAGTAATTGGCGCAAGCGGAACCTGTTCAGCCCAAACTACAGCAACCGTTACTGTAAATTCTGGCGGTGCAATAACAGTAAACTCTGCTACTATTTGTAGCGGGCAAACAGCTACATTAGTTGCATCAGGCGCCACAACTTATACCTGGAACACGGGAAGTAACAGTTCCACTATAAATCCAACGCCAATAGCGACGACTATTTATACCGTTAATGGTAGTATTGGTGCGGGTTGTAATCTTACAAATACAGCTACCGTTTCGGTAATATCAACCCCAACCTTAAGCGTTACAAGCGCCTCTATTTGTAGTGGTCAAACAGCCACATTAGTCGCATCAGGCGCTACAACCTATACCTGGAATACAGGAAGTAATAGCGCTACCATTAATCCTACACCAGTAACAACTACAACATTTTCGGTAGTGGGCGCAAACGGAACATGCTCGGCTTCGGCTACAGTATCTGTAACTGTCGGTTCTATAGCCTTAACAGCCACATCGCAAACACTATGTGCTGGACAAACCGCTACATTAGTTGCATCAGGTGCCACAACCTATACCTGGAACACAGGAAGTAATAGTGCCACAATTAATCCTGCACCAGCAGCTACTACAATTTATACTGTAATTGGCGCAAGCGGAACGTGTTCGGCATCAACCACCGCAACTGTTTCGGTAATATCAACTCCAGCCTTAAGTGTTACAAGCGCCTCCATTTGTAGTGGCCAAACCGCTACATTAGTAGCCTCAGGTGCCACAACTTATACCTGGAATACAGGAAGTAACAGCGCTACTATTAATCCAACACCAGTGGCTACAACGGTTTATACAGTAACAGGAAGTAATGGAACTTGCTCTACTTCAGCTATTGCATCTGTAACCGTTGGCTCTATAACATTAACTGCCACATCACAAACTATTTGTGCTGGGCTTACTGCCACCATAGTTGCGAGTGGGGCCACAACTTATTCTTGGAACACAGGAAGTATTAGCGCTACCATTAATCCCACACCAGCAGCCACAACCGTTTATACAGTAATTGGCGCCAACGGAACCTGTTCAGCATCTACCACAGCTACCGTTACTATAAACGCAAGTGGTGCAATAGCAGTAAATTCAACAACCATTTGTAGTGGTCAAACCGCTACACTTTCGGCTGGAGCAGCAAGCTCTTATACTTGGAACACGGGTCAGAACACACAAAACATAGTTGTAAACCCATTAACAACAACGATTTATACAATTAATGCAACGTTAGGGGCAGGTTGTAACGCATCAAACACAGCAACAGTTACCGTTAACACAAACCCTACTGTTACTGTAAATAACGCAAGTATTTGTGTGGGTCAAACCGCTACATTAAACGCTGTTGGCGCAATTAGTTATGTGTGGTATGATGGAAGTATTGCTGCTTCAAATACGGTGAGTCCAATTACAACTACCTCTTATTCTGTTGTTGGAAGTTCAAATGGTTGCACAAACTCCGCCACAGCAAACGTTGTGGTAACACCCAACCCTACTGTAAGCGCAACAAGCGTTTCTATTTGTGCTGGGCAAACCGCATCGTTAACGGGTTTAGGCGCTACAACCTATACTTGGGATCCATCAGGGGCTAATACCGTTGGAGCAACATTTACCGCATCGCCCGCGGGCACTACGGTTTATAATTTATTAGGCTCTACTAATGGTTGTGCAAGTTCGGCAACAGTAAGTGTTAGTGTGGGTTCTAATCTATCCGTTTCGGCAAATAACGCCACTATTTGTAGTGGACAAAGTGCTTCGTTAAATGCTAGTAGCACTGCCACTAATTATAGTTGGAGTACCGGCGCTACAACAAATTCAATAATAGTAAACCCAATAGTAAACACTACATATACTGTAAATGGTAACTCTGCGGGTTGCACGGGCTCAACAACAGCTACTGTTTTTGTAACAACTACGCCCGTTATTCCTAATTATAATCAAGCAATTTGTGTGGGCGAAACCACCACATTAACGGCAGTAGGCGCCACGTCGTATGTTTGGAACACAGGAAGTACAGCAACAGTAATAATTGTAAATCCAACAATAACTACAAGTTATACATTAATTGGTGCAAATGGCTCGTGCACAATGTCGGCAAACTACAACATAACTGTAAATAGTTTACCAACAATAAGCACTAATAGCGCTACCATTTGTAATGGCGCAAGCACAACACTAACCGCCAACGGCGCCACATCATATACCTGGATACCTTTAGGAACAATAAGCAATACTATTTCTGTAAATCCAGCATCAAACACAAACTATACAGTTATAGGTAGTATTGGGTCTTGTACAAATATAGCCACAGCAAGCGTGGTAGTAACTAATGGCGGAACCGTTGCCGTTACTGGTGCTACGGTGTGTAATGGACAAAACGCAACAATAGGAACCAGCGCAGTGGGCTCAGCCTATTTATGGGATAATGGTGCTACCACACAAAGCATAACCGTTGCCCCAAATACAACTACAAGTTATAGTGTGCAAGTAACCTTAGGGGGTTGTGTTTTAACAGGAAGCACAACGGTAGGCATTACATCTGCCCCAACCATTAACGCAATAGGAGCATCAATATGCGCAGGTCAAACAGCTACTTTATCAGCTAGTGGCGCCACTAATTACACTTGGATGCCAGGAAACTTAACAGGAAATAATATTACTGTTAATCCAAACACAACTACAAATTATATAGTAAGCAGTTATAATAACGGTTGCACATCTACCGCTACCACTCAAGTGCAAGTAAACACAAAGCCAAGCTTAACCTTAACACCATCAACACCTATTGTTTGCCCCAATACACCAATAACATTTATTGCAACAGGCGCTACAAGTTACGATTGGTTTGTAGATGGTAATTATCAATTTGGTAACCCATTAATAATTGCACCAAGTAAAACATCTGTTATTTCGGTAATAGGAAGTAACGGCGGTTGCACAGCCTCATTAGTTACTACTGCTTATGTTAGCACATTAAACGCAGCCTTTAATGCCGAAAGCAATTATGTTGATTACCCCGGAAGCCTTAGTTTTACCAATACATCTACTGGTTATAATACTATTTATTGGGATTTTGGTAACGGACAAACGTCGGCAACAAATAATAATATCGCCCTTTATGAGTACCCAGGAAAATATTTAGTAACGCTTTTAGCGCACGACACACTGGGTTGCACCGATACTACATTTTATGTAATAGAGGCAGGTTGTGGCAATGGCGATTTTTTTATACCTAATACATTTACACCAAACCAAGATGGATTAAACGACACGTTTAAAATATTTGGCGGCACCTGTTTAACTAAATTTAGTGGCGCTATTTTTGACCGTTGGGGCCACGAAGTATTTAAATTTAAAAACATTACCGATGTTTGGGATGGTAAAGTAAAAGGTATTGATATTGAAATAGGAACCTATAATTATTTAATTAATTATACTTTATATAACGGTAAACAGTTTAGTAAAACAGGTGTTATAACAGTAGAAAGATAAGTTTTACTTTGTTTTTTATAACACACAAATAACATTTTTTGTATTTTTAAATAATGCCATTTACTATACCTTCATTGTATAATATATTACTATGAAAAATTATAAATTAGTTACAGCCTTGTTTTTTGCATTTTATTATGGCTTCTCACAAACTACATTCCCACCAGCCCGAGTAAGTTTTGATGATTATTTAAACCTTGTAAACGAGGTAAATGCCCACCGCAAAAGCCGATTAATTTCGTTAAACGAATTTTTAAAACAAAGCAAAACCACAGGCGTTGTTATTTTAGATACTCGCTCCGATTCTATGTATTTAAGCAAACATATTAAAGGCGCCACTCATTTAAATTTTTCTGATTTTACCCAACAAAATTTAGAAAAACTCATTCCAAACACACAAACTAAAATTTTAATTTATTGTAATAATAATTTTGGCGGAGACGAAATTAATTTTGCTTCAAAAAGCTTTACTCCAGCCAAATTTGATAAAGTAAACAGGCCTATTACTCTAGCTTTAAACATTCCTACCTATATTAATTTATACGGCTATGGCTATAAAAATGTATATGAGTTAAGCGAATTAGTTTCGGTATTTGATACCCGCGTAGTGTTTGAAGGAACTTCTGTATCTAAAAAAAAATAAAATGACTTTAATCTTTGCCTCAGCTAATAAAAATAAAATACTCGAAATAGAAGCACTAATGCCCAAACACCATAGTGTTATTGGTTTACAAGAGGTTGGTATTTTTGATGATATACCCGAAACAGGCACTACCTTAAAACAAAATTCGTTTTTAAAAGCAAATTACGTTTTAAATTTTTTAAAACAAAAAAACCAAACTGCTATTGTTTTTGCCGATGATAGTGGCTTAGAAGTAGAAGCTTTAAATGGTGAACCCGGCGTTTACAGCGCCCGTTACGCTGGCGAACAAAAAAGTAACGATGCCAACAACACAAAATTATTACTACAACTAAACGGTAACACTAATAGGACTGCACGTTTTGTAACCGTAATAACACTTATTTTAAATGGTCAAATTTATTATTTTGAAGGCGAAATAAAAGGCAACATTACTACCCAGTGCTTTGGTAATGATGGCTTTGGTTACGACCCCTTGTTTATACCACAAGGCTATAGTCAAACCTTTGCACAAATGGATTCTAGTACCAAAAACACAATTAGCCACCGCGCCATTGCCATAAAAAAATTAATTGAGTTTATTGGTAATGTTTAGTTTTTAACGGGCTTTTTTTATTAATTTCAACCCATAAAACCATTTTTATGTACGGCAATTTAAAACAACAACTACAAACTACCTTAACCGAAATTGAAAACAACGGCTTATTTAAAAAAGAGCGCGTTATTACCACAGCAATGGATGCCATTGTAAAAGTTAATGGTAAAGAGGTAATTATATTTTGTGCCAATAATTATTTAGGCTTATCCTCTCACCCAAAAGTAATAGAAGGCGCTAAAAAAGCCTTAGATACCCATGGTTTTGGTATGAGTAGTGTACGTTTTATTTGTGGCACACAAGATATTCATAAACAATTAGAAGAAAAAATTTCTACCTTTTTAGGCACCGAAGATACCATTTTATACGCCGCAGCCTTTGATGCAAACGGCGGCGTGTTCGAACCTTTGTTTGATGAACAAGATGCTGTTATTAGCGATGAGCTAAACCACGCAAGTATAATAGATGGTGTACGCTTATGCAAAGCACAACGTTACCGTTACAAAAATTGCGATATGGCCGATTTAGAAGAACAGCTAATTAAAGCCCAAGCACAGCGCCATCGCATTATTGTAACAGATGGTGTGTTCAGCATGGATGGCTTTGTAGCGCCATTAGATAAAATTTGCGATTTAGCCGATAAATATAATGCCCTTGTAATGGTTGATGAATGCCACGCCAGCGGCTTTATTGGTAAAACGGGTAGAGGAACCATTGAAGCAAAAAACGTTATTGGGCGTGTGGATATTATTACTGGAACCCTTGGAAAAGCTTTGGGTGGCGCAATGGGTGGCTTTACCAGTGCCAGAAAAGAAATTGTAGAATTATTACGCCAGCGTTCTCGTCCATATTTATTTAGTAATAGTTTAGCGCCAAGCATTGTGGGCGCAAGCATTGCTGTGTTTGATATTTTAAGTTCAACTACTGAGTTGCGCGATAAACTAGAGTGGAATGTAAATTATTTTAAAAAAGGAATTAAAGCCGCTGGCCTCGAAATTAAAGATGGTGATAGCGCAATTGTACCCGTAATGTTATACGATGCAAAATTAGCACAAACCTTTGCGGCTAAATTATTAGAGGAGGGAATTTATGTTATTGGATTTTTCTTTCCGGTGGTACCAAAAGATAAAGCCCGTATCAGGGTACAATTAAGTGCCGCACATACTCAACAACATTTAGATAAAGCCATTGCTGCCTTTGCTAAAGTTGGTAAAGAGTTGGGCGTTGTTAAGTAGCGAATGTTTATTTAGTCTTTGTCTGTTTCATAATGTTTAAGTTCGAGGCGGTCGAAGCCAATAAAATTGGGAGTTTGTTTTTATAAATGACCAATTTTTTAGCAAGAGCAATGATGAACCGAGTAGAGCGAACACACGGATGCCGAAATAAATAACCGTAAATTAGACATTATAAACAGACATTAAATACTTCTTAACAATTCTCGTTCTATTTCTCCAAACACTAAACCCCTGCGCTCATAAACCTTTTCGCAGGTTTCAAACAATTTATCAAGTTTATAATCTTCAAAGCCCTCAGCTCCACCCCAACTAAAATTGGGTATTAATGTTGGTGGAAAACCTCCTCCAAAAATATTTGCACCTACACCCACAACCGTGCCCGTATTAAACATGGTGTTTATACCCGATTTACTATAATCGCCCATCACTAAACCACAAAATTGTAAACCTGTATCAATAGGTTTTTGTTGTAAATAATTATATAGTTTAACGTTACCATAATTATTTTTTAAGTTGCTATTATTTGTATCTGCGCCAAGGTTACACCATTCGCCAATTACCGAATTCCCTAAAAAGCCATCGTGTGCTTTGTTACTATAACCAAAAATTACCGAGTTGTTTACTTCGCCACCCACTTTACTGTGCGGACCAATAGTTGTAGCGCCATAAATTTTTGTGCCTAATTTTAAAGTGCTGTGTTGGCCTAAAACAAAAGGGCCGCGTACAATACTACCCTCCATTACTTCACTATCTTTATCTAAATAAATAGGGCCGGTGGAGGTGTTTAAAATACAAGCTTCTGCTTTTGCACCTTCTTCTAAAAAAATTAAGCTTTTGTTTCCAATTACGGTAACGCTGTTACTTAAAGGTTGTGAGGTTTTGTTAGCAATTAAAATTTCTAAATCTAAAACAATTGCTTCTGCATTTTTTTGAAAAATATCCCATACATTTTTTACTGTAAAAAGTGGAATGGTAATTTCTACATTTTCAAATCCGCTAAAATCATTTAAATCATTGGCCGTTCCTACAAACGCCATAATTTCGCCATTACTTGTTAAAAGTTGATTAGCTTTTAACTCAACAATTAATGCTACTAAAGTTTTGGTAGGACAAATGGTAGAGTTTATAAATAGGTTTTGTGTGGCCTCAACTAATTTATATTTTTTTTGTAAATGAGCTTGTGTTAAACAACTACAATTTGTTTTTAGCCACTTTTCCCACTTTTGTTTTATGGTTAAAGCACCAATTCTTATCTCGCTAACTGGGCGTGTAAATGTTAATGGAAGTAGGTTTTTCCAGTTGCTTTCGGTATCAAATAAAATAGTGTTCATTATATAAATAATAGAGCGTCTAAGGTATTATTAGTATTGAATAAATCAAAGAAGTTTAAATAGTAGAATAAACCCAAAAAATAACCCAACTATTATTATTGTTGTTTTACTGGGGTTTTCAGACTCTAAACAAAGCCCAAATAATTTGATTTTGATTTTTTCTTTCCTCATACTTAATAATACCCTTAAATCGAAAATTGTAAAAAATAATTGCAAATAGTTGGTTTATAAAGATTAAACTACTTGACTATCAAGAGCTTTATTTTAAAATTTACTGATTAATTTGAAGCATAAGTATAGATGAACTTCGCAAGGGCATTAAAAATAATTCTATCTTTACCTAAAATTTTATCAATTGCAATCTCAATACGATGTTATAGTTGTGGGTGCAGGGCACGCTGGTTGCGAAGCCGCAGCTGCCGCTGCCAATATGGGTAGTAAGGTTTTATTACTTACCATGAATATGCAAACCATTGCCCAAATGAGTTGCAACCCCGCTATGGGCGGTATTGCCAAAGGGCAAATAGTGCGTGAAATTGACGCTATGGGCGGTTATAGCGGCATTGTGTCTGATAAAAGCGCTATACAGTTTCGTATGCTTAACCGCAGTAAGGGCCCCGCTATGTGGAGTCCGCGTACGCAAAACGACCGTATGTTATTTGCACAACTTTGGCGCGAAATGTTAGAAAGTACGCCCAATGTAGATTTTTGGCAAGATATGTGCAAAAGTTTAATTATTAGTGCCGATGGTAAACGTGTAGAAGGTGTTGTTACCGGAATGGGCATTGAGTTTAAAGCCAAAGCCGTTGTATTAACTAATGGCACTTTTTTAAACGGCATCATTCATATTGGCGAAAAACAATTAGGTGGCGGACGAACAGGCGAAAGTGCAAGTTATGGAATAACGGAACAATTAGTCCAATTGGGTTTTGAAAGTGGCCGAATGAAAACAGGAACACCCCCACGCATTGATGGCCGAAGTTTAGATTATACTAAAATGGAAATTCAAGATGGTGATGCTGTTGCTGATAAATTTTCGTATTTAGATAATACTTCTCCTTTTTATAATAACAATGTCACCCTGAGCGGAGTCGAAGGGTCTTTGGAGACGAAAAAACAACTCCCCTGCCACGTAACTTACACCAACCAAGCAGTTCACGATATTTTAAAAACGGGTTTCGAAAAATCGCCCATGTTTCAAGGGAGAATACAAGGCCTTGGCCCACGTTATTGCCCAAGTATTGAAGATAAAATTACACGTTTTAGCGAACGCGAACGCCATCAATTATTTGTGGAGCCAGAGGGTTGGAATACCTGCGAAATATATGTAAACGGATTTTCTACCTCTTTACCAATCGATGTGCAGCAAAAAGCGTTACAATTAATACCAGGCTTTGAAAACGTTAAAATGTTCCGCCCAGGTTACGCTATTGAGTACGATTACTTTCCACCAACACAATTAAAATTAACATTAGAAACGCAACTTGTTGATAATCTGTATTTTGCGGGTCAAATTAACGGCACTACAGGCTATGAAGAAGCCGCTTGCCAAGGTTTAATGGCTGGTATTAATGCCTGTTTAAAAGTAAGTGGCAAAAAACCCCTTATTTTAAACCGTTACGAAGCCTATATTGGCGTTTTAATAGATGATTTAGTAACCAAAGGTACAGATGAGCCTTATAGAATGTTTACCTCTCGTGCAGAATACCGTTTGTTGTTAAGACAAGATAATGCCGATATTCGTTTAACCGAACTATCTAATAAATTAGGTTTAGCAAGTAACGAACGTTTAACCAAAGTAAACCATAAAACCCAAGGCTATACAAAAATTATTAATTTTTTTAAAAATACAAGTGCCGAACCCACAGTAATTAATTCATTTTTACAATCTGTTGGCTCGGCTGAAATCAATCAAAAAACAAGATATCTTAACGTTATTTCTCGCCCCAATATTTCTATTAACGAACTTATAAAACACGATGAGGTTTTGGCAAGCGCCCTTTTGGAATTTGATAATGAAACTATAGAACAAGCAGAAATTTTAATGAAATACGAGGGATATATTGAACGCGAAAAAGAAAATGCCGACAAACAAAAACGTTTGGAAGATTACATCATTAAACCCGATTTTGATTACAACTCTATAAAAAGTTTAGGCGCCGAAGCCATTGAAAAATTTAAAAAACACAAGCCTCATACTATTGGTCAGGCAAGTCGTATTTCGGGTATTAATCCTGCCGATATTTCTGTACTATTAGTTTATTTGGGCAGGTAAATATGTGTAAAAAACAATTACTATATATTTTTATTGTTTTTTTGGTTTTTGGTTTAAAATCACAAAACAATCAAGTGTTATTAAAACAATTACAGCTTGCAAAATTTGACACGACTAAATGTAGAGTTTTATCAGAACTTATTGAAAACGAATCAGATACAAAAATTTGGATTAAATATAACATTGAATTAGAAAAATTTTCTAACACTAAAAACAAAACCCCTGGCACAACTATTTTTTTACTGTCTGCATTAGCCAACGCAAAAACAAACTGGGGCTATTATTATGATTTTATTGGAAAAGGAGATTCTGCTTTTTATTATTACCGACAAGCTTTAGACATTCAATTTGATATAAAAGATCGAAACGGAGCAGCTACCACTCTTAATAATTTGGGGGCTTTGTATAAGAAAAAAGGCGATTATTATAACGCTATTAATTATTTTGATAGAAGTTTAAAACTAGCAAAAGATATTAAGGATGATACGGGTACAGCAATATGTTTAATGAATTTGTCAGATATATATATAGAGCAAGAGGATACTACAAAATCAATAAACTATCTTTTTGAAAGTATTACCATTCGCAAAAAAATTAACGATTTAAAAGGTTTGGCAAATTGTTATAACATTTTAGGAGGTAGGCTTTTAAAAAACAACAAAGCAAGTGTTGCTATTAATTATATAAAAAAAGGCTTAATTATTAGACAACAAATAAACGACCAAGGTGGATTGGCCACCTCTAAGTTTAGTATTGGTAAAGTATATTTTGAGGCTGGACAATTCGATTCGAGCCTTGTATATTTAAAAGACGCTAAACTTATGTATGAAAACGTACGAGATAAAAAGGGTCAATCAAACATTAATTATTTTTTAGGTAAAATTTACAATAAGCTAAATCAACAAAGCGTAGCTAAATCATATTTCGAACAAAGCCTACTTCTTGCTAACCAATTAGGCTTTCCGGCGGATATTGTAAAACCAGCAAAAGAATTGTATTTAATAAATAAAAATACAGGTAACCACATTTTAGCGCTTAGTTTATTAGAGCTGTACATTAAAATGAAAGATAGTTTAACTGCGTCAAAACAATTATATAGTAAACAAAACAAAAACCTGGTTATTCTCTTAAGTTCAAAAATAATCACAGACAGTTTAAATAATCAAAATTACAATAATACTATAAACACCAATCACAATAAAACACAAGCAGAATTGGTTCAGTACAAAAGAACAGTAATAACACTAATTACTATAATTGCCCTAATACTAATATTCGCCATTTTTATTTTATTTAAAAACAAAAAAATATAACATAAACACCAAGCTTAAAAAACAGTGTTCCACGTGCAACAATTCGATTTAAATTTAAACTTTAAACCCTTCCCTACCCTATTTACAAATAGATTGGAGTTGCGTCAGTTTACAAAAGCAGATTTAAACGATTACTATTTAATAAGAAGTGATGCTAAGGTTATGGCAGCTTTAGATAAAAACCCAAACTCTTTTTTGGAAACAGAAACCCTAATGGAAACGATGCAAAAACGCATAGAAGAAAATTTGGCAATAGATTGGGTGATTTGTTTTAAAGAAAACAATAAACTAATTGGCTATATTGGGTTTCATAATATAGATATTATTCACAAACGTGCCGAAATTGGTTACGCGTTATTTTTTGATTTTCACCAAAAGGGTATCATGAACGAGGCAATTAATGCTGTAATTAATTACGGATTTAGTAGCATTAATCTGCACACCATTATGGCAAATACTAACCCAGTAAATACAGCCTCTCAAAATCTGTTATTAGCAAATAACTTTGTAAAAGAAGCCCATTTTAAAGAAGATTTTTATTTTAATGGAAGCTTTACCGATACCTATATTTTCTCACTAATTAACCCCAATCACAGCCAAAACAATTAATGTTCCACGTGAAACAAATTCGTTTTATTGAACATAATTAAAGCTAATCAAAAACAAAATAATAAGTATTTTTTTGTAAACAAACTACCCCAAATACTAAATAAATGAAAACACTAAGCAATTGCCCAGTTTGTAAAACACAAACCTTTAGTCCCTTTTTAACCTGTAAAGATTACACTGTTTCACAACAAAACTTTGCAATTGTAAGTTGTAATAACTGTAATTTTAAGTTTACAAATCCTCGCCCAGAAGACGAAAACTTAGGCGATTATTATAAGAGCGAAGATTATATTTCGCATTCAAATACAAGCAAGGGAGTTATTTCAAAACTCTATAAATCGGTTAGAAACTATACGTTAAAGAACAAACTAAAGCTTATAACCAACTATGTTTCACGTGGAACTATTTTAGATTATGGTTGCGGAA
>JAYTRS010000289.1:0-4790 GCA_043746065.1 Bacteroidota bacterium
ATTATAAATACCTGCGGTTTTGTTGAAAATGCAAAGCAAGAAAGCATTGATACTATTTTACGATATGTAGATGCTAAAAAAAAGGGAGAGGTTGAAAAAGTATATGTTACAGGTTGCTTAAGCGAACGTTATAAAGCCGATTTAGAAAAAGAAATTCCCTTAGTAGATGCGTATTTTGGCACCCGCGAATTACCCAAAATTTTAAAAACATTAAAAGCCGATTATAAACACGAGTTAGTTGGCGAACGCTTATTAACCACCCCTAACCATTACGCTTATTTTAAAATTAGCGAAGGTTGTGATAGACCTTGTAGTTTTTGCGCCATTCCGTTAATGCGTGGTACACATATTTCGGTAGCTAAAGAAGAATTAGTAAAACGTGCGCAAACACTAGCTGCCAATGGCACTAAAGAATTACTTTTAATTGCACAAGACCTTACTTACTATGGTTTAGATATTTACAAAAAACGCGAACTGGCCGATTTAATTGATAAAATAAGCGATGTAAATGGTATTGAATGGCTTCGTTTGCATTATGCTTTTCCTAGCGGTTTCCCTATGGAAGTGCTAGATGTAATGAATGCTAAAAAAAATGTATGTAATTATTTAGATATGCCTTTGCAACACATTAGCGATAATATGCTAAAAAGCATGCGCCGAGGCATTACCAAACAAAAAACAATTGATACCGTAAATCAGATACGCGATAAAGTACCAGGTATTGCTATTCGTACAACCCTTATAGCTGGCTACCCTGGCGAAACTGAACAAGACCATGAAGAAATGTTGCAGTGGGTACAAGATAGTAAATTTGATAGATTAGGAATATTTACATACTCGCACGAAGAAAATACACACGCTTTTAATTTAAAAGATGATGTAAATGAAAAAACAAAAAAGAAACGTGCCGACGCCGTTATGGCTGTGCAACAAGAAATATCCTTTAACCTCAACCAACAAAAAATTGGTAATACCTATAAAGTTTTATTTGATAGAAAAGAAGGCGGTTACTACGTTGGGCGTACCGAATTTGATAGCCCAGATGTAGATAACGAAGTGCTTGTAAAAGCCACCAATAAAGAATACATAAGCAATGGTAGTTTTGCCAACGTAAAAATTACAAGCGCTACCGATTTTGATTTGTATGGTGAAATCAGTTAATGTAAAATAAAATCAAAAATCTAACTACCTTTACGGTATGGAAACAGTACGTCAGCAAAAAATAAATAAATTAGTTCAAAAAGAATTGGCCGAAATTTTTAGAAGCGAAGCCCGCAACTTATTTGGTGGTGGCTTTATTACCGTTACTATTGTGAGAGTAAGCCCCGACTTAGGCTTGGCTAAAATATATTTAAGTATAATGGCTACAAAAGATAAAGATGCCGTTTTTAAATTAGTTAAAGAACAAACAAATGTTATCCGTAAAAAATTAGGTTTGTTAGTTGGTAAGCAATTGCGTGTAGTGCCCGAATTGGCTTTTTACATTGATGATTCGTTAGATTATGCTATGAAAATAGAAGCCTTACTAAAAAAGTAATCTCAATTTTAAACCTTTAATTATTAATCTTTCCCTTTATATCGCTAAACGTTATTTGGTTTCAAAAAAATCTAACAACGCTATCAATATAATTAGTTGGATAAGCGTAATTGCCATTGCCATAACCACTGGCGCATTAATTGTTATTTTAAGCGCTATGAATGGCTTAACAGGCACTGTGGCTAATTTATATAATACCTTAGAACCTGATTTAAAAATTACCATTGCCAAAGGAAAATACTTTGAAGCCACCGCACAGTTAATTTCTGATATTAAAAATATTGAAGGTGTAAAAGTTGTATCGCAAACCTTAAGCGATAAAGCACTTATAAAAAATAGCGATAAACAAACATTAGTAACCATTAAAGGGGTTGACGAAAATTTTAATAAGCTTACAAAAATAGATTCGGTAGTGGTAGATGGAAACTACGGTTTGGCAGATACAAGTGGTGGTACTAAAATTTTATTGGGCAGAGGCATTGCTGGGCAATTGCAATTAAATATTAGAGAGTACGTAAACGAATTAAGCCTATTTAGCCCTATAAAAGGCAAAAGCGGCAGCTTAAACCCCGAAGATAATTTAAACCAATTATACGCTACACCCTGTGGTTTGTTTTCGTTAAACGATGAGTTTGATTACCAATTTGCATTTGTGAGTTTAAAAACAGCAAAAAAATTATTTAACGAACCCACTAAAATTAGCGCTATTGAAATTGCCTGCGACAAAACAAAATCAACAGAAATACAAAAACGAATACAGCAAAAATTAGGCAATACATTTGTTGTAAAAAACCGTTACCAACTAAACGACGTGTTATTTAAAACCCTACAAACCGAAAAACTAGCCACCTTTATAATACTGGCCTTTATTTTAATAATTGCCACCTTTAATATTATTGGCGCATTAACCATGTTGATTATTGAGAAACGAAAAGACATTAAAACACTTTACTGCATGGGTGCTAGCATACAACTTATACGCAATATTTTTATGCGCGAAGGGTTTTTAATAACGGGTATTGGCGCAGGTATTGGTTTGGTATTAGGCCTTTTAGTATGTTGGTTGCAAATGCAATTTCATTTGGTAACGTTTGGTAACGAGTTTGTAATACCTTATTACCCTATTGAGTTACAACTCAGCGATTTTGTTTGGCTATTTGGCTTAATTATGCTTATTGGCTTTTTTGCTGCATTGTATCCGGTAAGGGTATTTACAAAAATGGATTTGGTACATTAAAATTTAAACAAGCTATAAAAAATACAATTTATTTAGTTAAATTTATAGTTATAAATACTATTAAAATGAGACATTTGTCTGTTACCATACCCGATAGTTTGTACAATTCGTTTATTGATTTTTTTAAACATGTGCCTGAGGTTATAATAAATGAAGAAACAGAAGACGGAATTCCTGAATGGCATAAAAAAATAGTATTAGATAGAATTAATAAAGAAAATATTAATACTGGTGTAGAGTGGAAAGAAGTGCGTAAAACACTGAAATTCAAAATTAAATAGTCATCCCTCAAATACTCTGTAAGACAATATTTCACAGTATTTTTTTTGTGAAATACTATGTTTACATCTGTCGTATATCTTGTTGTTTCGATTAATTTTCGGTATTTTTAGCGTTGGCTATGGCGTTTCGCTGGAGCTTGCGAGGGTGAGAATTAATTTTTTATTGAAAATTTGGCAAGGGCGCTTGCGTTTTTATTTTACGCTTTTTGTAATTTAAATGGCGTAAAATAATTAACGTTGCCTAAATTTTCATAAAAAATTAAGGGCGGGTCGACAGTTCGAAACGCCTTGTCTTTTGCCTACTTTTTGACAAAAAAAGTAGGAATAAAAAAATTAGTAAGAATTTGACTTTTTGAGGTTCGACTAATTACTTTACCATTTATCAAAAAAAATTTAAAAGGTGTTCATCACTAATAAATTAGTATTTTAGCACATCTTAGTTTTGAAAGTTATTAACATATTTATTTTAGTAATGGCTTTTTATAGCGGTTTTTCTTTTAACGAAAATCCTATAAAAAAGCACGATTCTGTAAAACCTTATAAAATTGTTACTAAAACTAAATTAGCCTATTTAGTAGATTCGGTGCTTGAACTTAAAACCGTTAGCGTAAAAGATGTTGATTTACTTAATTATTACGCCAGCTTGCTAAAAAACAATAATGCCGATAGCGTAAAAATATCTGAATTTAACCTCAACGAATTAAGCTTTTATTCGGCTAGCGACGAAAAAGTATTGTTTCCGCTGGTAAGTTTAGATAGCATCCCGCAAACATTTAATCTTATTTTACAAAACGATTTGTTGAGTTATTATTTTTCGCCCTTTAAAGGCGTAATTACCAGTAATTATGGCTGGCGCGATAAACGCATACACAAAGGTATTGATATTGATTTAAATAAAGGCGATAAGGTTAGCGCAGCCTTTGATGGCAAAGTGCGTTTTGCACAAAAACAAGGGGGCTTTGGTAACGTGGTTATTTTAATGCACCCAAATGGTTTAGAAACCGTTTATGCCCACCTTCATAAAATAAAAGTAAAACCAGGCGATGTGGTTTTAAGTGGACAAACTATTGGTTTGGGTGGTAATACGGGGCATAGCCGAGGCACCCATTTGCATTTTGAAATGCGTTACAAGGGCTACCCACTTAACCCTGCCACTATTATTTCGTTTACTGAGCATAAAGTACAGCACCATACCATTACTATAAAAAATACAAAAAAAATAGTATGTGCTTTTCCTAGCAATGCCTGTTTGCATACCGTTACCAAAGGCCAAAGTTGGAATTTTGTTGCGAAAATGTATGGTATTAGTTCAAAACAACTCATGGCACTTAATGGCATTGATAAACGCTACTACCTAAAAATTGGGCAGCAACTAAGGGTAAATTAAAATTATTGAGCCTGTATTACTTTTAAAGTAGCCCTTTTTTTTGAAGGTATAAAGTATTTGGTTTGCTTAAACCTCATCGCATTTTTTTATAGCAATCTAATTTCGTTTTATAAGCCCTATAATTACAAATAAAGGTATTTGAAATAGAGTGTTAAGGCAGCAAAATCTTTTTTTTAAATTATTATAACCATACAGAACGATGTTAATTAGCAAAGCCATTAACCGTTCTTATTATCATTTTTCCGCTTATCAATTTTAAATAGTAATGTAGTTTTTGCAATTAGCAATTCATTAACTTAGTAAATTAAAATACTATTTCTGCAATGAAAAAAATACTACTTAGCTTAT
>JAYTRS010000290.1:0-4781 GCA_043746065.1 Bacteroidota bacterium
CAATATATAAATTGGCATTGGGGCAAAAACACCAAAATGTAGTTTGGCTATTTGTAATTTCAATATCCTGTTGTTTAGTAACAGTATTATGCACTAAAATAGTATTTTTGTTTTTAAAAAAAGGATAATAATACTGTAAACTTGATGTTTTAGGCACATTAAACCAACTAATATCAATATTTAAAAACTGATATAAGTTTTTAAAGTCATTTTCATCTCCCATAAAAAACTTTGTTTCTTCCTCGCTTTCTTGATTGTGAATAGTATTACAATTAATATACTCTAAATTATAATCAGTAATTTTGTTAATTAATTCGTTACTTGTACTATAAGGAGCATGTGGGGCAAGGCTTCCAATTAAACCTATATGTTTTAATTCGTTTAGCAATTGTAATCCTTTATCAAAATTGGTTGTAACGTTTGTAGGATTTAAACCCAACACTTCAATAAAACTATGATAATATATACTGCTTTTTTGTTTTGTCCTAAAACTATCCGTTGTATTACAAATATCGCCCACAGCAACAATTCCTGCCTCATACATGTTTTTATCGGCTTGTTGTTGGTATTCAAGAATCTCTTCTTTACTAATTTTATTTCGGTTAATAATTATTTGTTTTGCAAATTCAACCAAACCTGTATGTGTTGGGATTATTGATTTTAAATGGCTCAATTCTAAATGGCAATGCGCATTTACAAAACCCGGCGTTATAATCCCTTCAAGGGTTTTAATGTTTAAAACATCAGTTTCTGTATCTAAAATAATATCTTTTAAAACGCCATTATTTTCAAGTACTAAAACGGTGTTTTCGGGCAAAAAATGCTCCCCATTAAACAGTTTATTTGCTCTTAAAAATTGCACAAACAAAGTTAGTTATTTAATGTTTGCTTTGGTATCTTTGTACTATATTTTGATAATTAAAAAAGATATTCGTGCCCTAACTTTGGAGCAACTTACCAATTTGTTTAAAACAATTAACGAGCCTTCGTTTAGAGCTAAACAAGTATATGATTGGTTGTGGGCAAAGCGTGAGGTTAATTTCGAAAACATGTCTAATCTTTCAAAGCCCTTGCGAGATTACCTACAAACTAATTTTTTAATTAATGCGGTACAAATTGCTGAATTACAAATTAGTAACGACCGCACCATTAAATGTGCCATGAAATTACATGATGATTATGTAGTTGAAAGTGTTTTAATACCGCAAGGAGAAAGAATGACCGCCTGTATATCCTCACAAGTAGGTTGCAGTTTAACTTGTAAATTTTGCGCTACAGGTAAATTAAAACGTATGCGTAATTTAAATGCCGATGAAATTTATGATCAAGTTGTTCTTATAAAAAATACAGCATTTGAAAACTACAATACGCCACTTACAAATATTGTGTATATGGGCATGGGCGAACCACTTTTAAATTATAACGAAGTACTGGGTTCGGTAGATAAAATTACCAACCCAAATGGCTTAGGAATGTCTCCAAAACGTATAACGGTAAGCACAGCTGGTGTTGCAAAAATGATTACTAAGCTAGGCGATGATGAAGTGAAGTTTAATTTAGCTTTATCGCTTCATGCGGCTAACGACGAAAAGCGTAACCACATTATGCCCATAAACGAAACAAATACCTTAGATAATTTAGCGGATTCATTATTGCATTTTTATAATAAAACAGGCAACCGACCTACCTTTGAGTATATTGTGTTTAAAGACTTTAACGATAGTTTACAAGATGCGAAAGAGTTAGTTGATTATTGTAAAAAAGTAAAAAGTAAAGTAAATATTATTGAATATAATGCGATAGATGATTGTGAATTTAAACAAACCTTACCAGAGCGTTTAAGAGCTTTTACAAATTATTTAGAAGAAAATAATATTATTTGTAATGTGCGCCGCAGCAGAGGCAAGGATATTGATGCCGCCTGTGGACAGCTTGCCAACAAAAATAAATTAGCACAACAATTAGTAAAATAACTATATTTAAAATCATTGAGTAAAACTGTTGACGATATAAAATTACCCGTAGCCCAGCACATGGAAGCCTTTGAAGAAAAGTTTAAAGGCGCTATGAAGAGTAGTGTACCCTTACTTGATAAAATTACCAATTACATTGTTAAACGTAAAGGCAAACAAATACGCCCTATGTTTACGTTTTTAGCGGCTAAAAGTTTTGGTGAAATTAATGAAAGCACGTATAGGGCTGCTGCTTTAATTGAATTATTGCACACAGCAACATTAGTGCACGATGATGTAGTAGATGATAGCAACGAACGCCGCAGTTTTTTTAGTGTAAATGCTTTATGGAAAAATAAAATTGCTGTTTTAATTGGCGATTTTTTATTATCAAAAGGGTTATTATTATCTATTGAAAATAACGATTTTCATTTATTAAAAATTGTAAGTAACGCCGTGCGCGAAATGAGCGAGGGAGAGCTGTTACAAATAGAAAAAGCCCGACGATTAGATATTAGCGAAGAAATTTATTTTGATATTATTACCAAAAAAACAGCAACCTTAATTGCCGCTTGCTGCGCAGCAGGTGTAGCATCGGTATGTAACGATGAAAAATCAATAAATGCTGCCAAAGAATTTGGAACATTAACCGGAATTGCCTTTCAAATAAAAGACGACTTATTTGATTTTGGAAGCGATGATAATATAGGAAAGCCTACAGGTATTGATATTAAGGAAAAGAAAATGACCTTACCCTTAATTTATGCTTTAAATAATAGTACGTGGCTAGAGAAACGAAAAATTATTACGATTATAAAAAACCATAACGAAGAAAGTGAAAAAGTAAACCAAGTCATTAAATTTGTAATTGATAAAGGCGGTGTAAAATATGCTACTACCATAATGAATAACTACAAACAAAAGGCTTTAGAAGCTTTAGAGCAATTTCCTGAAAATGAAAGTAAACAAAGCCTTAAAAAATTATTAACTTATGCCATTGAACGAAAAAAATAAAATGAAAAAATTAATTAGTTTGGTGCTACTAACAGGTTTATTTTTTACAAGCTGTAAGCCAGAAAATAATGAAAAAGAATTAAGCGAAAAAGAAAAACAAATTGCTGATTCAGTTTCAAAAGTTCGACAAAAACTAAAAGTAGATTCTTTAAAAAAAATAAACCCATTATTAATTATGCCGCCTGATAGTAATTTTACAGGCGATTATATTGATAAATACCCTACAGGTATTACAAAATTTAAAGGCTTTTACCGCTTCGGAAAACGACATGGCCAGTGGATTAGTTTTTACCAAAATGGCTTGCCATGGAGCGAAATGAATTTTGATAAAGGCTTACGAAATGGACAAAACATAACGTATACTGAAACAGGAAAACTACGTTACAAAGGCATTTATAAAAACGATAAGCGTGATAGCATTTGGCTTTACTTTGATACCATTGGTAATGTGGCTGAACGCATACTTTATAAAAATGACCTTGTAGAAAAAAAATTACCGTTAAAATAATTTGTTTTAAATGACTGATATTAATATAACCATACAAAATGCTGATAATTCTACCACAAGCCTACAAGCTCCTACTGATATGGGCTTAAGCCTAATGGAATTTTTAAAAGCATGCGAATATGATATTTTAGCTACCTGCGGTGGGATGGCTTTGTGCGCTACTTGTCATATTGAAGTAATTGAAGGATTTGAAAATTTAAGCGAAATTACCGATGATGAATATGCGATACTAGATACTTTGCCAAATATTACGCCTACATCGCGTTTAGCTTGCCAGCTACAACTAAGTGAAAAGCTAAATAACATTGCGCTAAAAATTATTGGTGATGCGCTCTAATAGAGTAATTATAGATATTAGATCAATTCTTTATTTACACCAATACCAAACAAGGCAAAATCATATTTAATCGGGTCGTTAGCATCAAGGGTTTTTAAAACCGATGTAATTTCTTCTACTGCTTGCCAATCGTTTTGAGTGCGAGTTAATAATTTTAATTGCCTGCTAACATTACCAGTATGAACATCCAGAGGTAAACATAAAACAGATGGAGAAATGGTTTTCCAAATACCAAAATCAACACCACAATTATCTGTTCTTACCATCCAACGTAAAAACATACATAAACGCTTGGCACTCGATTTTTTATTAGGATTTGAAATATGTTTATCTGATCGTGCTAAATGTTTTGGTTGTAAAAATAATGTTCTAAAATTTGTAATGCGCTGTTTAAGTTCGTTAGTATTAAAGCTTAAAGAATTATGTAACGCAAATGCATTTTCTAAACCATTATGTTTAGTATAAATGCTTTTTAAGGCTTCAATAAAAAATAAACAGTCTGCCCCATTAAAAGTGCGATGCACAAACGTTTTAAAGGGTTTTAAATCGTTTTTAATATGGTTTAAAATAAATTGATGTGGTTCAAAATCCATCCATTGCATTAATTTATTGCCATTGTTTATTATTGATTTTCTATTACCCCACGCAATGGTGGATATTAAAAATGCTGCAATTTCTATATCTTGTTTTTTTGAAAATAAATGTGGGATACAAATAGGGTCGTTTTCAATAAAAGCTTTAGTGTTATATTTATAGTAGCGTTCATTTAAAAAATCTTTTAGTTGATTGGGTTGCATTTAATTAAATTTAAAAAATTATTTCCCATTATTTAAATATACATTTCCTTGTCGCCAATAATCCACCGCAGTGTACCAAGGCTCTTTAAAAAACTGACTTCGTTCTAAAATAAAATCGTTATCGCTAAACGGGTTATTTGTATGATTAAAAATAAAACGTGTAGCTGCGGGCT
>JAYTRS010000291.1:0-4780 GCA_043746065.1 Bacteroidota bacterium
GCCCTTTTGAAATTTTAAAATTGCGTGTGCCAATTGTAGGGAAATTACCACTCACAGCTTCTATCATTTTTGTAGAAATTTCTTGCTCCGTTAAGGCATCGAATAATTTTAATTCGGCAACGCCACTCAATTCTTTATCTGATAAATTAACTACTTTACTAATAAAAATGAGCTTATCATTTTCTCTTAAAAAACGTGGGGCGTTTGGCTGAACCATTAATTCTTTTTGAGTTACTACTTCGTTTTGTGTTTGAGCATAGCTTAAATCTTTGGTATGTGCAAAGCCCATAAACTTCCATTTGGTAAGGCTTTCAGGAATAGTGAATTTTATAACGACTTCGCCATTTTCATTCGTTTGTAATTGCGGGAAAAAGAAAGCGGTTTCGTTAAAGTTTTTGCGTGTAGCCACACCTCCTAATCCGTTTGATTGACTTTCTTTGCCTTCGCCTTTAGTTCCTCCACTTTTCCCAGTAGTAGATGCTGTTGTAATATCGCCTATTTCTTTAGCATCGTCACTTTTATTTTTTGCTGATTTTTTAACCGGAGATTGATCTTTATCCATCGATTTTTCTTCCATAGGAGCACTCATGGCTACACTTTCAGATTTAGCCATCTCATCATATTCACCTTCGCTGTTTCCTTTAGATCTATAATGTCCACCACTTGGCCCATTATTATAGTTATAGTAGTTATAATAATTTAAGCCAAACATATTTAAGTAATCGTAATCTAATCTATCAATGTATTGGTATTTAGAATTATAATTGTTGTACACTTGAGAGCTACTTTGATCTTCTAAACTATGGCCCCAATAGTATTTACTGTAAAATGAATTGTAAATATTAAAACCCCAATAGTTTGCTTTAAACGCATCAAGACTTGCATCATACATGCCAGCAAGCATTTCTGCGGCTACTTTATCACCTTTTTTATTTTTAATGGTGAGTTTCCACTCTTCTTGCTGCCCTGGTAATAGCTTATTACGGAAAGTTGAGTATTGAATGTCTAACTCTTTGTTACTAAACGGAACGGTAATGTATTGCTGATAATTATATACTCTACCAAATTTCACAAAGTAAGAATTTGCAATTAAGCCACCACGATTTTCTTCAACAATAGGAATTTGAAATGGTGTTAAGGATGGAGAAGTTAATTTTACTTCTCTCGCTAATTCACTTTCTACTTCGTAAATTAAATTTACATCGTTATAGCTACTTGCTAATATAAAACTTGCCGTTTCGTTGGGTTGACAAGTGGTTTTAATAGGTAAGCTCCAAATGGCTGATTTTATTGGCAATTCAGTGCTTATAGGGTTATAAACGGTAATGTAATTTATTGATTTTACATCTACGCCAAATTTATCTTTACACAAACCTTCAATGATATATGCGCCTTGTGGTAAATTTTTAAATTCGTTGTAAATACTATTTTTATCTTTTTTTGTATCAAAATTTTTAGTGAAAGCTATTTTTCCTTTTTCCCATTTGTATTTATTAGTTTCATCGGCAAAAATATCGTTTGGAAATAATTTATAATACTCTTCTATACTAAACAAATGTTTGTCGGCTTGTGCCCATAAACGTTTACGAAATACTTTATTGGGTTGAGTTAATTTATAAACTGATAGTGTACCCGTTGTATTTTCTTCAATACCATTTAGGTTTTGAGCGTAGATAGAAATTTTTGGTACGTCTTGTGTATTTATAATTTCAGGAATACTAACCGATAGTTCGATAGCTTGATAACCCACTTTAAAATAGGTTTGCGTACTTTGTGTTTCTCCATTAATATCTGTTACATCGGCTAAAATTTGGTAAGTATAATTTGGGTTATCTTTTTTATTAATAGTAGGGTCGGGGAGGGCTTTAAATTTAATTTCGTACTCGCCTTTTTCGTTCGTTTTTACTTCGCCATTTGTAATTTCCACCTCGGTGCTTTGCGAATAGTATGGACGATACCAATACCACCAATTTGGATAATTCACATTACGCACTACTCGGTATTTTACATCTGCACCATCTACTACATTTCCAGCATAAGCTTTGGCAATACCTTTTACGCTTACATCATCGTTTAATTTGTAACTTCCTTTTAAGGTATCAAAATAGGTATCAAATTTTGGACGTTTATATTCTTCAACCGAAATATAAGCGGTGCCGTTACCATCAGTAATACTCATTTGCCCCGTTAAAACTCCTTGTGGTGCTATAAATGAACCAGATACTGTTCCGTACTCATTTGTGGTTAATGATTGATCGGCAATTTTTTGATAATTAACATCGTAAAAAGTAACATGTGTAAGATGATTAGGCATTATCTCAGCTTTATTTTTTTTACTGGTATTAAGTACAATGGCTTTAAAGTAAACGGTTTGTCCGGGTCGATAAATGGCTCTATCGGTAAAAATAGAAGTTTGAATTGTTGTACCTGTATAATCGTAATCTTTGTAAGAATAAAAATTATCGTTACTTATTAAATTATCTTTTTCGTTTTTTATTTCTACAAAAAAATTAGATTCTTCAGTTGAGCCGTTACCTTTAACGGAGGCATAGCCTTTAGTATCTGTAGTAAATTGATTGCCTTTTTTAAATTCGTATTCGCTAATTTTATAATTGTATTTGTTATACCACACTTGTATTGTAGCGTTGGCAATAGGTTTGCCAGTAGTACGATTCAAAACGTAAAAATCGTATTCGCCATTTGATTTGCGCTTGTTTAGGGTTGCTAAATCAGATACGGAATAAACTTGATGGCATATTATGTTTTCTTTTAACGAAAAATTTGGGGTGATAGAAGCTAATAAAACATAATATCCAGCATCTACTGGGGGTACTTTTATTTCGACTGAATGCGGGTTAAAATCTTTATCGTTTGGTAATTCTTGATCAAAATTTAATACTGTAGGTAGGTTTAATAATTTAGGAATTAAGTTTTCGCTATAAAATTTATTTTGGTAGTTACGAAGTGTAAAGTAATCGGTTTTAACGAGTTTAAAATATAGTTTAGATACATTAGTATAATTTAACAATACACGGTTTGGTAGGTTTAAATCGTTTACATGCTCGGCCGTAATTTGTAGACTTTTTAATTCAATATTATTAAGTGTATTTTGAGCCATTTGAGCTCCACGTGTTTTTGGGTGTTGCTGAATTATTTGTGTACAAATAGTGTGTGCTTTTGTTTTATACTCTTTATATTCATCAGAATTTAAGGGTTGGTATAAACTTGATTTTTGTAAATACCATTCGCCCACTTTATGTTTAATTTCGGCTACACGCGGGCTTATAGCATATTTTGTTTGTAACCAGTTTAAGGTTTGTAAATACAAACTGTCTTTTAATTCGTTTTTAGAATAGATATTTATAAATGCTAAACGATCAAATTCTAAATCTAAAACACCGGTTACATTTTCGGTTTTTAGGTTAAAATCATATAGATCTTGATACAAAGTAACGGCGTAATATTTTAGTTCTAAACTATCTATTGGTTTGGTAATTTTTAGGTTTATAAAATCGGGGTAAGGCTTTAAATATTCATCGTTATTTACCACAAATTGTTGCGCAGCTTTGGTAACGTCTGCTTCGCTATTTTTAAAAAAATCTAATGCCCTATGTGCTAAAAAATCGAATAATGTTGGTCGCCATAAGCGAGTTTCGGCTGTTCCTTTTACAATTATTTCATCAAACAGTTGTAATTTTGTTACTTTTAAATCGTTAGTTTGTTGTAACGATTGCTTAAAATTTACTATGCAACCATTTATAATTGCTTTTAAATCCCAAGTAGCTATATCTTCTTTATTAAAAGATGTTGTTTGACTTCGGTTATAAAACTTCCAACGATTTTGCTGATAATATTGCCAATAAGCATCGGCCAAAAGGCTTTGCAAAATTGGTTTTATCGGAAATTTAGCGCTAGCAACTTCTTTTGTTAAATCGTTTATGTTTTTTTCTTGACTAAATTCTTCTTTATATTGTGCAAATTTTAATTTAAAAATTACAGACTTTACAAACTGAGGAGCATTATTTTCGGTTTTTGCACGATTATAAATCTCATCTACAATTTTTAATGCGCTTTCGGTTAAGCCTTTGTTTTCGCAACTATCAATACGTTTCCATAATTTTTCGTAATTATCATATTTACCAAACAAAGGTATATTTTGTTTGTTTTTTAGTTTAATAATAAATCCTAAGCTTAAAGCTATTGAGGCACAAAAGGCTAATGCTAAAACTAATATTTTTTTTACTGGCATAATGTTGTTTTGTATTAAGATGTAGAGGAAACTAAAATTCCATATAAATAATTAATTAAATTATTTATTAGTTTTTGAAATAGCTAAAGCTGTTAAGTAGTTGTAGGTATTATTAAAATTTTGTTGGTACTTTTCTTTTATTTGAATGGTAGCACCAGTCTCTAAACAATGTTGACTTTGTGTGGTTGTAACAAAGCAAATTTGGTTAGTTTCCTTATCATGTATTAGCTCTTGAGTTTTAGTTGTTTCAATGGCGCCTGCATTAAAGGAGTTTAATTTTATTAAAACAGCTTCTTTTTCTTTAGCTGATAGTTTAAAGCGTTTAATTTTATTAATGCCATTATTCATTTGTACATATTTGCACGAATCGAAAGAAAATAAAATATTTGTAGATTCGTAAACCATGCCACCACCTTGGTATAATGTAATGCTAAAATTTTTATCCCAAATACTTGGTAATTTGTATTCTTTATTTGGGGTAATAATACAAGCTATAAAAAAGTAGCTTAAAGCAACTATTAAAAAATATTT
>JAYTRS010000292.1:0-4779 GCA_043746065.1 Bacteroidota bacterium
CTACCATTAATAAACCTACTGCCGATAGCACCGTTACCAAAAATACGTACCTATTATTAACAGGTACTTTTATGGCGTTACAGCCTATTTTTTCTGGTATTAGTCAGCATACGTTAATTAAAGCAGGCGTAGGGCTACGCGCCATTTTTAATTCAGGCAAAAAATCAGTTTGGTTTGTTGACGCATCGCCGTTTATGACGCAAGATGTAACGTATAAATCAAAAGCATATTACCGTTTAGCAAGTACAATTGTTTACAGTTACAATAAAAGCGAAAAATTTAATTGGCGTATTGGCATCACAAAATCTTTTTTATGGGGCAATAAGTTTTACTGGCCATTTATTGGCTTTAGAGTTGGGCGTTTAAATAAAGCTAACTTAAGCATTCAATTTCCGCGAAGCATTAGCATTAATTTGCCAATAAATTCTAATTTTAAATTTAGTATTTATACTCGCCCTCAAGGTGGTATGTTTAATTTTTCTAATCACGATTCGTTATATTATATAAATAACGATGCTACCTTTCATTTTACACGTTACGAAATTAATACAGGCTTGCGTTTTGATATGCGCTTAAGCAATAATTTTAATATATATGTAGCAACGGGTATTAGCACAAAAAATAATGTTACATTTTATTCCGAAAGGGCTAATATCACTCACACGCACTTACCTTATAATAAATATTTTTATAAAAGTGATATGCCATCTACCCTGTTTTTTAATTTTGGCTTAGTTTTAAAATTTGGTAAAACAAAATCGTATTACAACAATAAAAATATATTAGATGCGATTGATTTAAACAACACCATTGATGTGGGCGATGGCAATACCAACAATGGCGGCATACAATTGCCCACAAAAGCTAAAAAAATAACTAAAAAAGATGCCAATTTAAATTCGGTACAAGATTTAATAGATTATAACGATTATTAATACCACTCCCCCAGTTTATTTATAATTACCAATGCTAACGCAAACTTAATTTTCTATTAACAAGCATTTTTATACCTTTAGTCTCTTAAATTACTAATTTTATTTATGAATCATTTTAACAGAACAAAAATAGTTGCTACCATGGGGCCAGCAACTGCAGATATAAAAGTGCTTGAAGGCATGTTTGAAGAAGGCTTAGATATTTGCCGAATAAATTTTAGCCATGGCGATTACGATGCCGTTTTAAATAGTGTAAAAAATATTCGCGAATTAAATAAAAAACACAATCGCCATGTGGGTATTTTAGCCGATTTACAAGGCCCTAAATTACGCATTGGTGTCATGCAAAATAACTTAGCTGTGTTAGAAACGGGTAAAACAATTACCATTACTACCAAAGAGTGCGAGGGTACCGAAAGTAAAATTTACATTACCTATCCACAATTTCCGCAAGATGTTAAGGTGGGCGAAACTGTTTTAATAGATGATGGTAAACTACACCTAAAAGTAATTGATACCAATTTAAAAGACGAAGTACGTTGCGAAATTTTAGTGGGTGGTAATCTTTCATCAAAAAAAGGGGTTAACCTTCCTAATACAAAAATATCGTTACCATGTTTAACCATAAAAGATATTCGCGATTTAGAGTTTGCCTTAGAGCACGATTTTGATTGGATAGGTCTATCCTTTGTGCGTAGCGTGACGGATATTGTTGAATTAAAAGATATTATTAAACACAAACAAAAACGTGCACGTGTTATTGCTAAAATAGAAAAGCCCGAAGCCATAAAAGATATTGATCAAATAATTGATGTAAGTGATGGTATAATGGTTGCTCGTGGCGATTTAGGTGTTGAGTTACCTATGGAGCAAGTACCTTTATTACAAAAAATGATTGTACAAAAATGTGTGCAAGTAGGTAAGCCTGTAATTATTGCTACTCAAATGATGGAGAGTATGATTACTAGCTACACTCCAACCCGTGCCGAAGTTAACGACGTAGCAAATGCCGTAATGGATGGTGCCGATGCCGTAATGCTAAGTGCAGAAACCAGTGTAGGTAAATACCCTGTAAAAGTTATTGAAATGATGCGCCGTATTATTACCCAAGTAGAAGAATTAGATACGATTTATTATAAAGAACACACACCACAAACAAAAACTATTACTTATATAACCGATAGTATTTGTTACAATGCCTGCTCTTTAGCCCATCACGCAGGAGCACAAGCCATTATTAGTATGACAAACAGTGGCTACACAGCTTTTAAATTAAGCAGCCATCGCCCAAAAGCGCATGTATTTATTTTTACCGATAACCCATCTTTACTAACCACCTTAAGTTTAGTATGGGGCATACGCGGGTTTTACTATAATAAATACGAAAGCACAGACGAAACCATTACCGACCTAAAAGCCTTTATTAAAACCAAAGGCTTTGTAAAAGACGACGACCTAGTAATAAACATTGCTAGTATGCCAATGAAAGAAAAAGGCCGAACCAATATGATGAAGTTAAGTTATATACAGTAACAAAAGTTTTTAAATTTAAAGCCCTAAACAAATAATGTTTAGGGCTTTTTGTTTTACTATAAATGGTTTATATTTGTTTAAAGGCATACGAAATAATTAAATGATTTTAAATATTTATAAACGATTAAATATTGAAATTAGTAAATAGTTTGGTGGCAACTTTATGTTAGACCAATAATATTAAATATCCAAATAAAATTTAAATAATATGGCAATAAATCAAGCAATTTGGAATATAAATAATAACATACCAACAATTGTCAAAGAAGTTAATCTTAAGAAAGAAGAGATTCTTGAAAATTTAATTCAAAAAGACTCTGCCATACTTTCGGAAGATTGGTTAATAATTGGAAGACAAGTTCGTACCGAGTATAGCAAAGAAATTGACTTTCTTGCAATTGATAGAAACGGAAATGTTGTAATAATCGAATTAAAAAGAGATAAAACTCCAAGGGATGTTGTTGCTCAAGGTCTGGATTACGCTTCTTGGATAAAAAAGCAAACAAGTACCTCTATCAATAAAATTTTTAATGATTACATCCTTAAATATAGTTTACCAAAGCAAACTTTAAGGGAAGCATATCAGAATAAGTTCAATAATTTGTTAGATGACGAAACATTAAACCAAGGACATCAAATTGTAATTGTTTGTTCCGAACTTGACGCTGCAACTGAAAGAATTGTTAACTATTTAAATGAATCAGATATTCCTATTAACGTTATATTTTTTAAAGTTTTTCAAGATAAAGGAAGTTCTTATATTAGTAGAGTGTGGTTCATTGAACCTCAAGAAACAGAAGATAATACAATTAGTCAAAGCGAAAAAATTCCTTGGAATGGTGAGTTTTATGTTTCGTTCGGTGATGGACCTTCAAGAAATTGGGAAGATGCAATGAAATTTGGTTTTATTTCTGCAGGTGGCGGGAAATGGTATTCTAACACTTTAAATAAACTGGAGTTAGGAAATAGAATTTGGGTAAATATTCCAGGCACAGGCTATGTTGGTGTTGGTATTGTTACTGGTAAATTCAAAACTGCAGATAGCATTATTATGAAAATAGGGGGTGAAAATATTCGGTTCTCAGACCTTGATACAAAAATTTCATATTCAAAAAATGGAATTGATGATGAATTGAAAGAATATATTGTTCCAGTAGATTGGATAAAAACAGTATCACGGAATGATGCAATAAAGGAATTCGGATTTTTTGGTAACCAAAACTCTGTTTGTGAACCCAAAACAGAAAAGTGGAACTTTACCGTAAATATTTTAAAAGAAAAATGGAAAATAAAGTAATAAACTAAATAAAACAGTCCGCTTCGAAGTATTTTATATGATTCCAAAGGCGTTATTAATCCTTCGCTATAATTATAAACGGAAGGGTTATAAAATCATTCCTTAAGTTTTACAATTTAAACAAAACCTTAACTAAAACACAGCATTAGCTACCGCTTTAGTAGCTTCGCTGGCGCCCATGGTATAAAAATGCAAACAAGGTACATTGGCTTTTACAAGCTCTTTACTTTGTTCAATACACCATTTAATGCCTATTTCTTTTATTTGTTTATCGTCTTTACACTTTTCAAGTTGCTCGTAAAAAGGTTGCGGTATATCAATATGAAAAATTTTAGGCAATGCAATTATTTGTTTTTTACTACTTAGTATTTTTAAACCTGGTATAATGGGTATGGTTATTCCGTTTTCACGGCATAAAGCAACAAACTCAAAATATTTTTTATTATCAAAAAACATTTGTGTTACAATGTATTCTGCCCCTGCATCTACTTTAGCTTTTAGGTATTTTATATCGCTAATCATGTTGGGGGCTTCAAAATGTTTTTCGGGGTAGGCCGCAATACCAATACAAAAATTGGTAGGAGCGGCATCTTTCATTTCATCATCTAAATAATTGGCTTTATTCATTTCGCCAATTTGTTTTACCAAATCAAGGGCATAAGGGTGTCCGCCTGGTTCAGGTACAAAGGCGGGCTCGGTTTTAATACTATCTCCGCGCAAAGCTAAAACGTTATCAATGCCTAAAAATTGTAAATCAATTAAAGCATTTTCGGTTTCTTCTTTTGTAAATCCACCACAAATAATATGCGGCACAGCTTCAACATTATATTTATTCATAATTGCGGCACAAATGCCAACAGTGCCGGGGCGTTTACGAATACTTACTTTTTCTAAATAGCCGCCTTCGCGTTTTTTGTAAATGTATTCTTCGCGGTGGTAAGTAACATCAACAAAGGCAGGTTTAAACTCCATTAGGGGATCAATGCCATCATAAATGCTTTGTATGCTTTTGCC
>JAYTRS010000293.1:0-4768 GCA_043746065.1 Bacteroidota bacterium
ATTAAAACAATTACGCAGCCCATTACACCTTGTTCAGCTAAGGGACCTAAATATTCGCTATGTGCATTGCCACCAACACCAAAATTAGTGCTTATAATGGTACGATCTTTACTTAGTTGATAGGGTGCGTATTTAAACATATAAGTGCCGGGGCCCCAGCCTAAAATAGGTTTATCTTGCCACATGCGTAGTGCACAACTCCAGCGGTTTAATCGCTCAAGGTTTGAAGCATCGGTACTAATATTGGTAACCGACTCTATGTTGTTAGAAAAACCACCCTCAGCATCGGTATTGTTTTTACCTAGGGCCATTAAAATTTCGGTTTGAAAGGCAAAAAATAAACCTCCACCTATTATAAGTGTAAAAATAATTGTTTTAAATTTTATTTTTAAACTTAAGGTTAATAAAATACCTAAGGCCATTACTAAGCTTAACCAAGCGGCACGTGTAAAGGTAAGTATAATGGCAGCAACAAAAATTAAAAACAAGGCAAAGGCTATTAGTTTTAAATATTTTGGAATAGATTTTAAAAATAAAAAGCTAAACACTACCGGTATAAACATTGCAAGGGCTGCAGCATATGCGGTGTGGTCGTTATAAAATGGGGCGGATACCCAATCGGCAGCTTTATCGTTAAAGTTAAAAGCTGCATGCCTCACTTCGGCATAAATAATTACAATAAGTAGTGCAAAGGCGTAACAAAAAACAAAATTAATTATATTTTTTTTGTGTTGAAATAAGTGTGGCATTATGATGTAGCAACTAAATATAAACCATAGGCGCGATACAAAATATTTTAATGAAACGATAACATCGGTACTGGTAAGTGTGGTAAGTAACATCCACAATAATTGAAAAATTATAATGGCGGTAATGGGGTGCGAAATAAATTTTTTATCGGCAATGCTTGTGCTTAATTGGTTTAAAATGTAAAGCAACATAATACCTGCCATTAAAGGCTCGGAAGGTAAGCTTAAATCCATCCCTTGCGATAAGCCCATCTCTTTTAATGAAATGGATAAGGGAGTACAAAATGCTAAAAATAAAATTAATTTTTGTAAATGAAAAATAGCAATATACCCAATAATTAATAAAAACGGGATGGCATTATAGGGATAAAAAAAATCTTTTTTATATACCATAATATAAGCATTACCAATAATGTAGCTTAACATTAAAAAGGGTAATAAATATGTTTTTAATAATTTTGCCAAAGTTAATTTTGCAAAGAATTACGATTTTTAAACAATAAAAATATTAGTATTAATACTAATGCCGATAAGGTTGATGTAAGAACTATTACCCACCTTACAGGGTAGCAGCGCTTATCGGGTAGGTTTGGTTTTGATACAATAGTAATGTAATCATTATTAGAATAAGCATCCATTAAATAAGTATCATTTCTAATTTTTGTGTTTTCGTAAGATTTTAATGTAGCTTTAATTTTACCACTTAAAATTTTTATATCGTTATTTTTTTCTTTTTTATACTTAATATTTTCGTCGTTTTTGTCTTCGGGTTTATCTTGTATATTATTATCGGCTTTAAATTTTTTAATGGCCGTGTTTAACGAATCTAATTGTTTGTTTTGAGACACTAAAACAGCTTGTGTGTTTGAAAGGTATTGTTTAATAATTTTAGTTTTATTTTCTTTCATAAAATTATTTGTATTATTAATTAATGCCCAATTAAGCTGTTGTGTAAATTGTGGGTTAGCATCTTTTACTTCAACTTCTATTGATTCGTATTGGGTAGGCGAAATTTTAAAATTTTCGGCATATACATAATTAAATAATGCTTTACCACCTTTTATTTTAGTGGTATCAATGCCATAGTGTTGGTATAATTTAAAATCAACAGCCAATTTAGTTTTTACATCTTCACTTAAAAGATACTGAATTAATTGTTCGGTAGATGACTCTTCAGAGTTTTGACCAACATTTACGGGGTAAACAACGGCTACAGATTTATATTTTTCTTTTAATAAAAATGAGGCGCCAAACGAAATTGCCGCGGCAACAAAACATACACTTATTACTAATTTAGCATGTTTAATAAATAATTTTAAAATGGCTTGGGTGTTAAACATCTCCATAATTTTATTGATTTTTTAAATTTAATTTACTTAGGTTTTCTTTAAACAATAATACTAAAAAAGTTAAAATAAATGCCGATGTTGCCGCCAAACCAACTAGCACAAAACGCTTTGGCTTGGCTTTGTATTCATTTGGTTTGGCTTTTTCTACCACAAATTTAAAAGGTAAGTTTTCTTTATTATTCATTAGTTCATCGTCGTACTTAGCTTTTAGCACCGGATATTTAAAACGATACTTTTTTAAATTTTCGTTAACAGATAAATAAGCACCACCGTATTTTTTTAGTACATCTAATTTTTTTTCAAGTTCAATGATGGCTGTTTTGTTTCCTTTTTCAATAGCCTTAGCATAACTTTTTGTATAAGCTTCTACATCGGTTTTATAATCTAAAACGCCTAATTGACGTAGTGTTTGAAGGCTATCTTCTAACTGACCCATCATTAACATGGTATTATCAAGGGCTTGTTTTACAATACGTAAAGCTTGGTTTGAAACGCTTCTTGTCATTTCATTTCTAACGGTATCGCAGTAGTTACATATGCCATTTGCTAAGTTTGCTGAGTTATTTGCTGTATAATCATACACTTCTATTTTAATACTATTAAATTCGGTACGTTTTATGGTTACCATTTCATCCCACTTTAATTTTAAATAATGATAAGCAAAGGTGGTATCTTTTATTTTCCAGCGTTTGTATAAATCAAATGCTTGTGCTGCTTTTAATTTTAAAGCATCTGAATTTAAAACTTGAATTAATTTTTCGGCATCGTCTTCGTCACCTAATTGCATGTAATCTTCTTGGTTGCCTGTATTTTGCTCTAACAATAATTTTGAAGTACTAAAATGCCTGGCCGGAAAAACAACTACTGTGGCCTTGTATTGTTTAGGTAATAAAAGTGCTACTACAATTGCTATTAAAGTAGCGATTAGGGTATATATAATAAGTGTTTTGCGCCATGTTATTAATTTAGTAAGTAACATTTTTGCCGAAATATTTTCTATCATCATTATTTATATTTTATAAAACGTAATACCGATTTTGGATTTACTACACCTGTAACAAAAGCTAGTAAACCACTAAATATAAGCATTACTGTAAAATTAAGCATCCATTGGCTGGTTAAATGTAGGGTAAAATAGTTTGCGAAAAACAATCCTATAATAAATAAAAATACGGCTATTAAAAGGCGTTTATTAACTTTAAATTTAAATATTTTGTACGACATATATACTTGATAAAAGCCTGTTAAAAATTGTGTAATTAAACTGGCAATAGCACTACCCAAGGCTTGGTATTTTGGTATTAAAATAAAATTTAAAATTAAATTTATTATTATGCCTCCAAATGCCATAAAATTTAATTCTTTTAAATTACCATTAGCAGTAAGCAAAGTGCCAAAAATACAGGTAAGTGATACAGCCGTAAAACAATTCATTAACACCGCCAGTAACATATAGCCTTCGGTGGCTTGATAGCCAATTTGTGTTGAATAATATATTTTTTCAAAAAAATGTTCGGCATAAAAAATAGTGCTGATTGACACAATTAAGGCGGGTGTTAGCAATAGTGTAAAGGATAGTTTTACAATATTTTCCATGTTTTCTTTGTTTTTTAGCATGCGGCTAAATAATGGTATTAGTTGTATGCTAAACAGCATGGCTATTTGGTTTGCAGCATCTAACAACCTAAAACTTTTGGCATAAATACCACTTTGTTGTTTGCCCAAATCACCAGGTAATAATTCTTTAATCATTAATGGATCTAGGCGATTATAAAATGTCATTAATAAAACTAGTACCGCAAATGGTAGGCTTTTTTTAAGTATTAGTTTATTAAAATTCCAATCCCAATTAAGTTTAAAGCTATGGGTTTTATTTAATACTATTATAAAACAAATAACGCCTGTTAAGCCATAGCCAATGGTTTGCGCATACACAAAACTCATGCAGCTTATTTGTAAGCCAAAAACTTTAAACAACATGGCCAATACAATTAGTATTTGTATTACCCTATCTAAAACCGAAACAAAACTATCTAACCTAAATAAATGAAGTGCTTGTAAGTTTGAGCGTAAAAACACATTTAAACTTAACATAAAACTATTAATACAAAGTATAATTAAAAGTTTAAAATTAAAGCCAAAAATTAAGTAGCCAATTAGTAACGAAATAATTAAGTAAAATAAACCTAAAGCAAATTTTAAACTTAGCATTTTGCCAAAATGCTTACTAAGTAAATGGCTATTTTGGGCTAAATTTCGATTATTAAAATTGGTTAACCCAAAATCTAAAAAAATATTTAGTAGCAACGAAAAATTAAATATAATAAAGTACTCGCCATAACTAATATCGCCAATTTGGCCCTGCACTTTTGGCTCTATAATAATTGTCCAAAAAGGCTTAATTAATAAATTAAGAATAAGCAATATAGCTAAGTCGAATATAAACTTCTTTTTTTGCAATTTTTTTAGAGTTGCGAAGTTACTACTTTTTATGAATAATGTTAGGCTGAGTAATTTACGTTTATTTTTAATTTTAAAGCCTTTTATAAGTTAGGGAACTTGTTTTTTATAGAATTGTAGGCGTTTTACTATAAAAAAAATAAGTGCTATTTGTGTAAAATTTATATTTTTTAAGTTAAAATGAGTGAAACATAGCTTTAACCGATTAAA
>JAYTRS010000294.1:0-4760 GCA_043746065.1 Bacteroidota bacterium
GCTGATTGTGTGCTTATTGTATTTGTGTAGCGTGCGTGGGCAAAAAATAATTTATGTGTGTCAGGTGTGCGTCAAGCGGCAACCATTGCACTATAACTAGCTTATGGGAGTGATAAAACCATAAATATAGAACCAAATAAGGTATACTGGGCAGAGTTTCTATTATTTATAATTGTAAATCTACCATTTTTACTAAACATAAAAAAACAGATCTAAACCGCCTACTATTAACTCGTCCTCGTTTCCGCCATCGCTCAGGCGAGGACGAGAGTGGGAGGTACGATTTATTTTAGTTTTTTATAAATGGAGAGTAATGTTTTTTTTATATTTTGTTTACTTATACTTACTCAGTAAAGGCTTTTCGGCTAACTTCTTTAAAGTTTAGCGGTATGCATTTACCCTTTTGCTTATTATAAATATATAGAATATATGTTTATAATAAGTAAAAAAATTAAATTTTATAAATAAAACTTAAACTAATAAAAAAAAATACCCATTTAAGCTATACCAACGCCATGGCACTGTTTGTATTTTTTACCACTACCGCAGGGGCAAGGGTCGTTACGTCCAATTTTTTGTTCAACACGTATGGGTTGTATTTTAGGTTTTTGCTGTGCGTTTTGTTCTTCTACCGCATTTTCGTTACGGGTTTCGGTTAACTTTTCCTTTTTTTGCTGGGGTTGTTCTTGCGTAAAACGGGCTTGTGGCTGGTTATTGTTTTCGTTTGGTAAACCACCTTTCATTAAAAACGAAATAACTTCTTTATTCGTTTTAATAATCATATCCTTAAACAAGTTAAACGACTCTAGTTTATAAATTACTAAAGGGTCTTTTTGCTCTAAGGATGCGTTTTGTACGGCTTGTTTTAAATCATCTAACTCACGTAAATGTTCTTTCCAAGCATCATCTATCATGGTAAGCACAACGCCTTTTTCAAAACTTAAAAATAAATCGCGCCCTTTGGTTTCGTAAGCTTTTTTAAGATTAGCCATAACCTGCACGCCTCTAATACCATCGGTAAAAGGGGTTACAATGTTTTCAAAACTATTATTTGGGTTTGTATATACATCTTTTATTACCGGAAAAGCTTGTTCGCTAACCAATGCTGCTTTTATGTGATATTGTGTTTGTATAGCTTCAAATAATTGTTGGGTTAAATCATCTTCTTTACCACTATTAAATTGCTGTGCCGTAAACGGGCTTTCAATAGCAAATAAACGAATGCACTCTAAATTAAATCCTTCTAAATCTTTATTAGGTTGGTATTCTTCAATCATGCTAGATGCTACTTCGTACATCATATTTGCAATATCAATACTAATTCTATCGCCATAAAGCGCATTACGCCTACGTTTGTAAATCACATCGCGTTGCGCATTCATTACATCATCGTATTCAATTAAACGCTTACGTGTACCAAAATTATTTTCTTCTACCTTTTTTTGTGCACGTTCAATGGATTTGGTAATCATGCTATGTTGAATAACCTCTCCCTCTTTTAGCCCCATTCTATCCATTAAACTGGCGATGCGCTCGCTACCAAATAAACGCATTAAATTATCTTCTAAACTTACAAAAAATTGTGACGAACCGGGGTCTCCTTGACGACCAGCACGACCACGTAATTGTCTGTCTACACGACGGCTTTCATGACGCTCAGTACCAATAATTGCTAAGCCTCCAGCATCTTTAACACCTTCGCCTAATTTAATATCTGTACCCCTACCTGCCATGTTTGTAGCAATGGTTACGGTACCCGCTTTACCCGCTTCGGCAACAATATCGGCCTCTTTAGCGTGTAATTTGGCATTTAATACGTTGTGCTTAATACCTCTTAATTTTAAGGTACGGCTTAGTAATTCACTAATTTCAACAGTGGTAGTACCAATTAATACTGGCCTGCCAGCAGCTACTAATTTTGCAACTTCATCAATAACGGCATTGTATTTTTCGCGTTTGGTTTTGTAAACAAAATCTTGCTCATCTTTACGCGTCATGGGGCGATTAGTAGGTATTTCAATAACATCTAATTTATAAATGTCCCAAAACTCTTGTGCTTCGGTGGTTGCCGTACCTGTCATCCCTCCCAATTTATTATACATACGGAAATAATTTTGTAAAGTAACCGTAGCATAGGTTTGAGTAGCCGCTTCAATTTTTACATTTTCTTTTGCTTCAATGGCTTGGTGTAAGCCATCGCTGTAACGGCGACCTTCCATAATACGCCCAGTTTGCTCATCTACAATTTTTACTTGCCCACCTTCAATCACATATTCAGTATCTTTTTCAAAAACAGTATAGGCTTTTAATAATTGTTGCATGGTGTGTATGCGCTCACTTTTAACGCTAAATTCACGCATTACCACTTCTTTAGCGGCAATTTTTTCTTTGGGGTCTAGTATTGATTTTTCTATTTCGGCCACTTCATCGCCTACGTTTGGAATCACAAAAAACTTAGGGTCTTCTGTATTTCCAGTTAAAAAATCAATTCCTTTTTCGGTTAAATCTACTTGATTATTTTTTTCTTCTACTACAAAATAAAGTTCTGCATCAATTTTATGCATTTCTTTATTTTGATCTTGCATATAAAAATTTTCGGTTTTTTGTAATAACGCTCTAACACCATTTTCGCTTAAAAATTTAATTAAAGCACCATTTTTAGGTAAGCCACGGTAAGCCCGTAATAAAGGTATTCCAGCTTCTTTTTCTTTGTTTTCGGCAAATAATTTTTTAGCATCAGTAATACACAATTGTAAATATTGTTTTTGAACAGACACTAATTTTTCAATACGAGGTTTGTATTCCATAAACTCGTGCTTATCGCCTTGAGGCGTTGGTCCGCTGATGATTAAAGGTGTACGCGCATCGTCAATTAACACGCTATCTACTTCATCAACAATAGCAAAATTATGTTTACGTTGCACTAATTCTTCAATGCCACGTGCCATATTATCACGCAAATAATCAAAGCCAAATTCGTTATTGGTTCCATAAGTAACATCGCAAAGGTAAGCATCACGGCGTTCTTGCGTGTTTGGTTCGTGTTTATCAATACAATCTACACTTAAGCCATGAAACATAAATAAAGGTGCATTCCACTCGCTATCACGCTTTGCAAGATAATTATTTACAGTTACTAAATGCACACCACGCCCCGATAAGGCATTTAAAAACACTGGGAGTGTTGATACCAATGTTTTACCTTCACCCGTTGCCATTTCGGAAATTTTACCTTGATGTAAAACCATACCACCAATAAGTTGTACATCGTAATGCACCATATCCCAAGTAATTTCGTTACCTGCGGCTAACCATTTATTTTTGTAAATGGCTTTAGCACCACGTAATTCAATATTTTTAAACTCCTTACTAAATTTGGTATCTGCATCGTTTGCTGTAACTTCTAACTCCGCATTATCTTTAAAGCGGCGAGCAGTTTCTTTTAAAATAGCAAAGGCTTCGGGTAATATTTCAGTCAAAGTTTCTTCTACAATTTTAGTAGCAGCTTTTTCAATTTCGTCAATTTCTTTATATAAATCTTCTTTAGTATTTACATCCATTTCAGCATCGCCATTAATTTTTGCTTTAATGGTAAGTATTTCATCGGTTTGTGGGCGAATAGCTGTTTGTATTTTATCTTTTAAATTAGCAGATTTTGCCCGAAGATCATCGTTACTAATAGAATTTAAAGTAGCATAAATGGCATTGGTTTCATCTACACGCGCTTGCATGTTTTCAATATCTTTTTCGCTTTTAGTACCAAATATTTTTTTTAGAAAATCGAACATAATAATTTTTAATTTTGAGCCAATAAAGGTAACATTATTTTAGTGATTATAACGGATTAAAAACAAAGAGTTGTTATAATTTATATAGTTTTTTAGCTATTAATGGGTATTTTTTAACTAAAATTGTAAAATGTTTATAGAGAAATTAAATAAAAAATTAGGTGCCACTTTAATTGAAAATGGTTTTGATACACCAAAAGAATTGCAATTAAAATGTATAGCCAAAATAAATTCGGGTGGCGATGTGATAGCCATAGCTCCAACAAAAAGTGGTAAAAGTACGCTTGCTGTAATAAGTGTGATTAATAAATTACAGTTTGCTTTAGAAGATGCGCCACGTGCTGTAATATTGGTAGCAAGCATGGAAAAAGCCCTACTCATGAAGCAAGAGTTTGAGTTATTTACCAGGGATACAGATTTGAGAGTAACCTGTGTATTTGAAGAAGGTAAACTTGAAAAGCAAAGCGCAGAAGTATATGAGGGTACAGATGTAGTGATAGGTACAGCTAAACGTGTGTATGATATTTATTTTAACCATAACCTAAATGTAAATAAATTAAAATTATTTATTATTGATGATGCGGAACTAATGATTAAAAATGCTTGGCAAGGGCCTGTTGATAGGCTTGGGGAGAGTATACCCAAGTGCCAACATTTAGTATTTACAACCAATTTAACCGAAAAGGTTGAAAAACTAATTCATAAATTTATTGTGGCACCAAGTATTATAGAGGTTGTGAGTTAGAGTTTATTTAATTTTTTAATTTTTTTCAATTACTTCAAACCTACATTCTCGGCTCTCGCCTTCGCTATCGGTAATAACAAGTGTGTGTTTGCCTGTGCTAGGTAATATACTTAATTGATGGTATTTTTGGGTGGACGAAACATATTCTCCATCTAAATGCCAAAATAGTGTGGCGTTATTATTTTTATGTGTGGCTTTTAAAATACAGGTGCTTCGCTTACCGCTTT
>JAYTRS010000295.1:0-4756 GCA_043746065.1 Bacteroidota bacterium
AGTTTACATGCTTTAAGTGGTAATTATTGGTGGATAGTATTTTTATTTGTAATTCATTTTACGTTTAGTATTTTTTTAATAGTTGGTTATAAAACTAAATTAAGTACGCTTATTGTTTGGTTGTTATTAATTTCATTACACAATCGAAATTTATTTATATTACAAAGTGGCGATGATCTATTACGTTTACTGTTGTTTTGGGGCTTATTTTTGCCCTGGGCTAATTGCTATTCTATTGATTGTAAACAAACCCACACATTTAAAAAACAATTTACAGTGGCTAATTTGGGTTACTTATTATTAATAGCATCGGTATATTTTTTTACTGTTAATTTAAAAACTAGTGCTGAATGGCATGCCGACGGTAGTGCTATTTATTATGCTTTAAGTTTAGAGCAAATGCGTTTATCCCCCTTTGGTGATTGGTTATATAAATACCCAGCATTAATGCAAGTACTCACTTGGTTTGTTTTTTATGCCGAGTTATTCATTCCATTTTTAATTTTACTGCCTTTAAAAAAAGGGTATTTACGTTTAATAGCCGTTATTTTAATTACACTATTGCACGTTGGTATTGGCTTAACATTATATGTTGGTTTGTTTAATGTCATAAGCATTACTTTGGCAATTGGCTTATTGCCATGTTTTATAATAAATAAATGGCAAACTAAATTAAGTTTTTTAAAAATAAAATATAATACTTTTTGCAGACAACCATTTTTAAAGTATGGTAAAACAAAACAAATAGTATTAAATTATTTTGCTGCTATAGTTATTGTACTTTGTTTAATTTTAAATTTAAGTTCGATAAAATGGTTTAGCTATGAGTTACGTAGCGAGTTGTATTACCCCATCAATATATTACGCTTAAATCAATATTGGGGTATGTTTTCGCCTAACGTATTAAAAAAAGATGGTTGGTTTGTATATTATGGTATTGATTCTGCTGGGAGGCAATGGGATTTATACAAAAACCAAGATTATGTAGATTTTACAAAGCCCAAGCATATTGTAAATATGTATAAAACCGACCGTTGGCGCAAGTTGGCCGAAAATATGCAAAGTGCTAATTATACATTTTTACACCCACTTTATGGGAAATATATTTTAAAACAATGGAATAAAAAACATCCTAACAAAAAAATAGTTACCTTAAATTTATATTTTATGAGTAAACAAAATTTACCAAATTATAAAACTACAGAGATTCAAAAAAACTTATATAGCGTTTGCATTGATAATTAATTTCCATCAAATAGTATCATACCTAAAACATTTTGTTACCGCAAAGCGAAGGGGGCATGCTGTGCATTCGCCATTTGCATTTCAATTGTGCGAAGAAGTATTTTATAATACACATGCATTTTATGATTTTGAAACCTTAAATACAACACGAATTAATTTATTAAAAAATAAAACAAAATTACAAATACAAGATTTTGGAGCCGGCTCTAAAACTTTTAAAACAAATACACGACCTGTAAATAAAATTGCAAAACACGGTGTTAGCAAGGCATTACAATCGCAATTATTCTATAAATTAATTAATTATTTAAATTGCAAAGTAAGTGTTGAGCTAGGAACTAGTATTGGTTTAAATACCTTGTATTTAGCCCTAGCTAATAAAAATGGCATGGTGCATACATTTGAAGGAAGTGAACAACTTTGTGATTTTGCAAAAAAATTGGCAGTACAAAATACCTGTAACAATATTAATTTTATTAATGCCAAATTTGATGAGGCACTTCCTCGTTTTTTTGAAGAACATACCGCAGTTGACTTTTTTTATGTGGATGGTAATCATACTTACCAAGCAACTATAAATTATTTTAATTTGGCTTTAAAATACAAAACTAATAATAGCGTTTTTGTGTTTGACGATATATATTGGAGCCCACAAATGACAAGTGCTTGGATGGAAATAAAAAATAATAATCAGGTAACATTAACCATTGATACGTTTTATTTTGGCTTAGTATTTTTTAAACCCGAGTTTAAAGAAAAAGTAGATTTAAAATTTTTTATTAACTAATAAAAATCATATAATTTTATGAAGGCTTTTAAATTAGTAAACACCATTCATAACTTATCGGCGTTTGAAGAAGGGACTTTACCTGAATTAACGCATGTAAATGTTAGCCATTTTTTTGTGCAAACTAATATTGAAGACTATCAACGTCATGCGCATCCAGCACCACGTTATCAATTTGTTGTTACGCTTAAAGGTAAGCTTAAATTCACTGTTAGTGATGGCTCGTCATTTATTATTGAACCTGGCATTATTCTCATTGCGAAAGATCTTGCAGGAGAAGGGCATACTTGGGAGTTTTTAGAAGGTAGTGAATGGCACAGAATGTACATTGTTTTACCATTAGATGCACCCGATTATTTTAAACTAAACTAAAATTTAAACAGGCGCTTAAATAAATAGTTAAGGCGTAATTTTTATACCCCCTACAAAAACAGCATAACGGTAATTAAACAATTGTACGTTTTCTTGTTTAAATTCTAACTGATACAATGCATATAGTGTTAGTCGTTTGCTAACTAAAAAATTAGCCAAGGCACCGTATCTATATTTAGTTAAGTCCGAAGAGTTATTTACTAAATAGCCGTTATCTTCAATAATATTATTTTTGTTATTAACTAAGTAGGTTACTTTTAAAGAAATACGTTTTGTAGGTTGAATATATAAAAATGGTGCTAAGGATAAGTTATTAGTAAAATAATTATCAATTGTATGAATGTAAGCTGAAACACCAAAAACTAATTTACTATTTCCAAAAACAGAATAAGAGGCAAAACCATTATGAATGTATTGCGTAACATTATTCATATTTGAGAAGACGGTACCTAGTCCTAAAGCAATTTTTTTAATAGTTTTTTGAACCATAAAAGAACCCACAAAATAATTTGAAAGTGTACTGGTAGTATTATTAAATGGTGGGTGGTTGGGAGAGTTTCCCATATTATTGTTATTATTATTTGGCGCTTGAAACATCACATCCTTAGTACTTTTAATATGAACTAAATGAAAGGATGGAGAGATTAACCAATTATTTTTTATGGGAATAGCAGCTTTTAAATAATATTGAGGCTGACTTATACTGCCAAGAAAAGTTTGCTGATTAAAATAAGTGAAGGAATGAAATAATGAAAATGAATTTTTAATGGAGTGATTAAGTCCTAATTGAAAATAAATAGGGCTGTTAAAATAATTACTACTTTTCTTAGTTACTTTGTCGTAATAGGTAGCGCTATCACTTCTTTTAGTACCGGCTTCAAACATAAAAAAGTTAAGAGATGATTGTTTATCTGTGCCTATTTTTTCTGAAAGCGTTTTACTAAATTGTTTACTTAATAGTCTTGCTTCTTCATTTCTTCCATTAAACAGATAGCAATAATATAAATATTCTAAAGCTAAATCATCTGTTGAATTATATCTTAAGGCTTTTTTAAAATACCCTTCGGCTAGACTATAATTTTTTCTCTCGTAATAAGCTATGCCAACTCGCATTTGCATATAAAAATAATTATAACCGTTTTTAATAGCTTTTTTACCATAGTTAATTAATGCACTCCAATTTTTATCTTGGTACAATTGATAGCTTTTTTGTTCAACAGTAGCGGAGTTGATAGTATCTTGTGATTTACTCTTGTAAATACTACATACAAAAAAAAGTATAATTATATATTTTGTCACACTTATTAAACGTTATAGTGATTGTTTAACAAAAGTAACAATAAACCAGTTTTTTTAAAGATTATAATGTTAAAATAATAAAAAATAAAAGGTATTTAAAAGCTTTGGCTATAGCCAATGTATGGTATTAGTATAGTCTTAAGGTTTAGTTTAAAGCTATTATTAAAATTATTTAAAATGGTGTAACACCCAAATGTCCAACTGCTTTCTTTATCATTTACTAATTTTAAGCCTAAGCCGCCAAAAGCCGTTTGTGATTCGGGGAAATACCAAACCTCGCCATTAATAGTTAGCATGTTTGAAATACGACTACAGTAGCCAAAATTAGCATAGTATAAATTTAAATAATCTTGTGTTGTATTTGTAAAAATAGTACCATTTAAACCTAAAACACCTCCAGCTAAAGTAAAATTATTATTTGTAGTACCTTGCGTAAAATTTATTTTTGCACCATAACCCAAAAAGTAATCGCTAGGTTTTTGCCCAAGAATATTGCCCATACCGAATATATTACCTCCTAAGTAACCGTTTTCAGATACCTTAAAGGCGCATTTTATACCCAAACTATAGGGATAAATAAATAACGCATTGGCTGTAATAGCCACATTTTCATTTAAGGGAATGTTAAAGTTTTCTATAGCGCCCCAATGGTACGTTGTAGTAACGGTTTGTGGTTCATATAAAAAACCACTAGGCGTTAGTATATAATAATCACAATGGTCGTTTGGTTCATAAAACTCAACGCCCTTTGAACCTCGTTTTATAGTTGATAAAGATTTTATAGTTTTTATTTCTGATTTAAAAATTTGTGTTTTTACATTCGTATTTCGGTTGATAAGGGTAATACTGTATTCAGTTTCTTCTTCTATAAAACCAATGTACTTAATATCTATTTTTGTGGTAACGACATAGTTCACATCCTTTAAATACAAAGGCTTAAAGGTACTATCGTTTTGTGCTTTACAAATTATAAAACAAAAAATTAAACTTACAATTAATATAATTTTTTTATACATGTTAGTTTTTTATTGCTTTCAAAAAGCGAATATTATT
>JAYTRS010000296.1:0-4746 GCA_043746065.1 Bacteroidota bacterium
ATAAATTTTAAAAAATAAAACAAAGCACATAAACGAAAATAATAATACATAAGGCTTTAAAAGAAAAGCCATAAAAATTATAAATAATAAAAATAAAATAGAGGCGAGTTTATATTCTTTTAAGCCAATTTTATTTAATTGATAAATGCCACAACCTAAAAAAAACAGTGTTAACCCTTCTTTTAGAACTGCTCCTGTATAAAACCAAAGTGTAGGAAAAAAACACAAAATTAATAATACCCAAATATATTTATTTACAAAAAATTGTTTTAGTGCTTTGTATAAATAAACAATACCAATAAAACTTAAAAAACAATTAAATAAAGCATGTACAAAGTAAGAGTTAAAAGCAATAAAATGTATTAGCGAATGAATACGAATTACAATTCTATTATCGTTATAAAAAAAATCGCGAATTTGTCCGTTATCCCAATTATTAGTGTAAATAAGGCAGGTATTATACACGTATGATCCTTCGTTATCGTCTTGCAAACCAAACATCATTTTTAAATATTCTAAAAAATTAGTGCTTGCAAATTCATTAACGGTTTTTGCATTGCGATAAAAATTTCCTGAATCAAAATTATTTATACCACCATAAAAACGCTGGTAAACAATATAAAAAATAGGTATGGCTAAAGCTTTAAAAAAAAATAACAGCGTAAATGTTTTGGCCGAAATATCGCTATCTTTTATAATACCAAAAAAATTAGTTTTATAAATTAATATTAATATAAGTACAAAATATATTAAAGCTACCAGCATGTTTAGTAACTTTCAAAAGGTTTTATTTCCATAAATCTATCAGGCGTTAAAAGTGGTGTAAAGCCAAATTTTGAATATAATGTATGCGCATCTTTTGTGGCTAACATAAAACGGCGCAACTTTTTTAACGTTGGGTAATCAAATACATATTGCATAAATTGAACTGATAAGCCTTTGCCTCTGTAGGTTTCTATAATAAACACATCGGCTAAATAAGCAAAAGTGGCATTATCTGTTATTACCCTACAAAAACCAATTTGTGTTTTATCATTATAAATTGCAAAACACAAGCTACCGTCAATGGCTCTTTTTAATGTTTCAATCGGAATATTTTTTGCCCAATAACTTTCATTGGCCAAGTAATTATGAATAACAGGTATTTGTAGTTTTAATTTATCGTTGCTAAATAAATAAGTATCTATCTGTGTTTCGTAATTCATGTTTATAAATTATCTACTACCGTTAAATAATTATTTTTTAAATCGAAATTAAAGCGCGTAATTTTTTTTAATCCATAACTACTTAAATCAAAAAGTAATTGCCATTCATTTTTAATAACGTCAAAACGTAGTATTTTAAGCCCTTCCGATTTTAATAAACCCCATTCTGGGTGCCAAATTATATCTTCGTTGGTTGAATGATAGTCGCAATATTTTTCGCTTTTATGAAGTATAAAATCATACTTATAAAAGGTAACTTTTGCTGTATCTTTTAAACCATAAATTAATGTATGCCTATTTATAGCTTTAAAACCTCTAATGGGATGATAGCCCAGCCATTTATCTTCGCTAGTTGAAATACAGTGATAACGAAGGCTGTGCGGTTGGGTAAGTTTGTAATAAATAATAGTATCTGTATTTAAAAAGGTAAAATAACCTACCGAATCAGTATTAATAACTTGCACAATTTTACTAACTATATTATTTTTATTGTAGGATAATTGCTGAATTACCTGCGAACTATCTTTTAATACTGTAACGCAGGCTATACTTTTTTTATCAAGTATTTCTGTGGGCGAATATTCACTTTCAAGCGTTTTAGTAAGTTGAATTATTTTTTCGCTACCTAAATCGTAATAATAAATATCGGCTTGTTTATCTTCTTTAATACTTACAAAATATAACTTTTTACTATCCTTACTAAAGTAAGGTTGGTTATCGTATCCATTTCTATTGGTAATGCTTTTACCTAGTTTAATACTTGTAACTTGCTTTTTAGTTTGTAATTTAAACAACCAAATATCAGTATTTGGTAATTGCGCTTTTATAAAAAAGCAAATACATAAATTAATTATGAATAGAGTGTACTTCATTTAACTTAAAAAAGTAATTATTAAAAATATAAAACACCAAAATGCCAAAAAATAAACCATCTATCATCCCTACAAAAATATCGCTTGGGTAATGTGCGCCCAAGTACATTCGGCTATACACTACAATTAGCGGATAAATAAAAAATAATACTCGTCTTTTTCGCTGTATCCAGGTAGCGCATAAAAAAATAAACGTAGTAATAGCAAAGGTATTAGCAGAGTGACCTGAAAAAAAACCATATTTACCTCCCTCATAATTATTTACCTTATGAATTTGCGCTTTAATTTCTAAATTATGTGTAGGCCTATAACGCTTAACAGCGTGCTTTATAGCGTTACTACTTAAATCGGCACAGGCAAAAACAACTACACAGCCCAAAATAAACTCAATAACTTTTTTTTGCCCAAATTTTTTATAAAACAAAAATGCAAATATTAATACAAGCACAACGGTTGGTATTATACTGCTAAAACCCCACATGAGTGAATCTAAAAAAGGACTATTATGCTCGTTAATATACAGTAATATATTACGGTCTATGGTTTTAAGTTGGTTAAACATTTTTAAAGTAGTTTGTATTAAAGGTAAATATAAGTATTTACTTGTTTTACAAAAATTTAGTATTTTTTAATAACTGAGAATAAAAATAATATTTATATTTACTTAACTAAAAATAAAAAATTATGGGATTATTTGATAAAATTAAAAACGAATTTATAGATATTATTGAATGGGTTGATAATACAAAAGACACCATTGTTTATAAATTTCCACGATACCAAAACGAAATAAAAAATGGCGCAAAACTTACTGTGCGAGAAAGCCAAGTAGCTGTGTTTATGAACGAAGGCAAAATTGCCGATGTGTTTCAGCCAGGTATGTACGATTTAACTACAAATAACATGCCTATACTTTCAACGCTTAAAGGTTGGAAATTTGGCTTTAATAGTCCTTTTAAAGTTGATGTTTTTTTTATTAGCACAAAACAATTTATTGATCAAAAATGGGGTACTAAAAACCCAATTACCTTAAACGATGCACGCTTTGGCTTTATTGAATTACGTAGCTTTGGTAGTTTTGCTTTTAGAGTTACCGATGCAAGTAAATTTATAAAAGAAATTGCAGGTACTAACGAAAGCTTTACAACCGAAGAAGTAGCCGAACAATTACGCAGTATGATTGTGACCAAATTTACCGATGCGGTAGGTGAAGGTAATATTCCAGTAGAAAAATTTGCTGCCAATATGGAAGAGCTTTCTAAATTGGGGCAAGATAAATTAAATACCGATTTTTTAGAATATGGTTTAACCATTACTAAGTTTTTAGTAGAAAATGTGAGTATGCCGGATGAGTTAAAAAAAGAAATATTTAACTACTCGCGCTTAAACGCTATTGATATGAATAAACTAGCACAGTTTAATACCGCTAACGCCATTAAAGATGCCGCTAATAACCAAGGTTTGGGTGGCGCAGGTATTGGCATGGGCGTAGGTATGGGCATGGGTAATATGATGACCAATATGTTTAACCAAACGGGGATGAACAATCAAAATCAAACAAACGGTTCGGTACCACCGCCACCGCCAATTGTTCAGTTTCATGTAGTAGTAAATGGTGCACAAGCAGGACCTTTTAATTTACAACAATTACAAGCAATGGCCGCAAGTGGGCAATTAAATAAAACAAGTTTAGTTTGGAAAAACGGATTAGCAAATTGGTTAGCTGCCGATACACAACCCGAGTTAGCCGCTTTGTTTATGAATGTACCACCACCAATTGTTTAATTACTTTTTATCGTAAATTAAAGGCAACTCAATTAATTTTTTATAAGCATCATCGCTTCCGGCTCTAAATACTACCCACACGTTTAAACGTTTGTAAAGTTTATCTTCCATGCGGCAAAAAATGGGTTTTTTATTTTGATGACTTTGTTTAGCAAAGCAATAATTTGTTTGCAAGTAAAATGGTAAACCTGTATTACTTATGAATAAAAACGGTTTGGTGGCTATGCCAAAGTTTGTTTTAAGTACAAAAGGTACAAACTTGGTTTGTTGCCCATAGTCATTTATCGCATATATAAATATTAGGAAAAAAAATTTACGTTTTAGTGCTATTAACATTAACCTAAGTTACAAAAAAAATTAAAACCTAACTAAATTTTAATAAGCTCAAATAATATTATAATGTTGGTAACAATGTTAATACAAATTTTTAAAAGCCTTATAAATGTGCGGTAATAAATACGATTTTTAACCTACAACACATAAATGAAAATTAAACTGTACATAAATCTAAATTTAACACTTTTAATTGTGTGTTTTTTACAAATTACAGTAGGGGCTCAAGTATTATTACCAAGCCCCGAAACCGCTTTTGAAAAACAACACAGTTTTAACCCCGAAGTAATTAAAACTAAAAACATTAAAAAAATAACTTTTGAAATTGTAGATAAAAAAGATTTTGAAACCGTAGTAGATAAAAATTTAATTGAAACGTATGAATTTGATACCAATGGCCTTATAACCCGCTATTATTACACCACCATTGTAAAAACAGTTGAGCGTCAAATTACAACCGGTTCAGTTTATAAGGGACGAAAAAGAATTAATAACGGCAGTAGCTATTTTATTAACGATTATGTTTACGATACAATTAGTACATCTTATTT
>JAYTRS010000297.1:0-4710 GCA_043746065.1 Bacteroidota bacterium
CTTTAAATACTACAACTGGCCTTGCCTGTGGCTATAATGGTAGCGTTTATAAAACTACAGATGCAGGCGCTAAATACCAAAAAATTTTAAACTACAATCATTTTTACAAAAAACGAATAAATTTTAACGATTTAAGTTTTATAAATCAAACCACAGGCTGGGTAGTGGGCAACCAAGGCATTATACTTGAAACCACTAATGCCAAACAGTTTAATAAAATTAACTTAAATACCAACCACGATTTACTCTCAATTTCATTAAATACTAATAACCAAGCCATTGTTTCAACTTCAAATGGTAAATTGATACTGTTTGATTACTAAGCAATTTTTTTCTAAAAAAATGCATAGTTTAGTTAAATTTTTAGCACAAAATCTAAAAATCTGTTAAAAATTAGCCAATTGTTAATAACTTTAACCAAAATGGGTGTAACGGTTATTGCTTTTTAGGATTAATATACAATCTTTGCAAAGTTACCAAAAAATTGAAAAAGCTAATTTACATATTATCAATTACTTGCATTGCGTTTTTTAACGTTAGCGCCACTACTATTTGGGGTGATGACGATAAAAATAAGCCTGATGATGGTAAAAAAGTAAAGGTAAAACGCGATGATACCACTAAGTTTGTTATTAACGAAGAAAACTTAGGAGAAACCCCCGATACTACCCAAATTTTATTTCCAAGTCACGATTTGTATTCTACCTGGGATACATCAATGGCACACCCTTATAACTTTAACGAATCGTTTAAGGTGGATAGCGTTGTTTTAACCTTAGTTAAAGATTGCGATGGCGCCTTTAGCATGCCAATTAAAGGTTTAATAACCAGCGATTTTGGTTGGAGACGCTACCGTCCACATTACGGCACTGATATTGATTTAAACATTGGCGACCAAGTTGTAACTGCTTTTGATGGCATGGTGCGCTTTGCTAAATATTGCCAAGGTTATGGTAATTGTGTAATCATACGTCATAATAATGGTTTAGAAACCGTATACGGTCATTTATCTAAACTAATGGTAGAGCCAGGTCAAAGTTTAACTGCTGGATCTATTTTAGGATTAGGTGGCAACACAGGGCGTTCTACAGGGCCACATTTACATTTTGAAATGCGTTATTTAGGGCAAGCTTTAGATACTGAAGATTTTATTGATTACGAAAAAGGCGAATTAAAAAGTAACGAGTTTACTTTACGTAAAACAGATGTAGATACAAAATACGATTTAAGGGCTTTACACAGTCGCCATAAGCGCGATGTAGGCTATGCTCGTAAAAATGGCAAAGGTGCTACAAACAAATATGCTAAAGGCCGTAATTATAAAATTAAGGCTGGCGATAACCTAGCCAAAATAGCAAAACGTAATCATACCACAGTTAAGGCTTTGTGTAAAAAAAATGGTTTAAAACTAAGCTCTAAACTTAGGGCTGGCCAACGCATTAAGGTTTAATTTCATTTAACTTTAGCCTAAATCTTTATCAATCGCGTATTTCCGCCATTTATCTAACAAGGCTTGCATATCAGCTGGAATTTCGCTGTCAAAAAATAATTTCTCACCAGTCGCGGGATGAGTAATGCCTAATGTCTTTGCGTGCAAAGCATGGCGAGGCAATATTTGAAAACAATTTTGTATAAATTGTTTGTACTTAGTGCTGTTTATACCTTTTAAAATAATATCACCACCATATTCGTTATCGTTAAAAAGTGGGTGACCAATGCTTTTAAAATGTACTCTAATTTGATGTGTACGTCCGGTTTCTAACTTACATTCAATAAAGGTAATGTAGCCAAAACGTTCTAAAACAGTATAATGTGTAACGGCGTGTTTTCCCAATTCGCTATCGGTAGGAAAGGTATCCATTACTTTACGGTTTTTTAAATTACGTCCTACGTTAGCAGTAATAGTACCCGTATCGTTTTTTAAATCGCCCCACACAATGGCAATGTATTTACGGTGCATGGTTCTGTCAAAAAATTCTTTGGCTAATTTTACCATTGCCATTTCGGTTTTAGCAATAATAATAATACCCGATGTATTTTTATCAATTCGATGCACTAAACCTGGGCGCTCTAAATACAAATCGTTATTTAATTTAGTGGTTGTTTTTGGTAAGTTTTGAAAGCGATAAGCCAATGCATTAACCAATGTGCCTCTATAATTACCGTATGCGGGATGTACCACCATGCCAGGCTCTTTATTTACCAAAACAATATACTCATCTTCAAACACAATGTTTAATGGAATGTTTTCGGGTACAACCTCTACATCACGCGGTGGAACTGAAAAAACAATAGAAATTTCATCAAAGGGTTTTATTTTGTAATTAGATTTTACTGGTTTACCATTAACCAACACATTTCCTACATCGCAGGAATTTTGAATTTTTGTGCGCGTACTATTTGCAATGCGGGTCGAGATAAATTTATCTATTCGCAACATTACCTGCCCTTTTTCTACCTTAATATTATGGTGTTCGTAAAGGGTTTGGCTTTCGTCAATGCCTAAATCTTCAATGTCTTCTTCTAGATTCATAAGGATAAATTAAAGATTAAAATTAGAGATTAAAATAAAAAACAACACATAACTACTCACTACATTAATGCTGTATAATAATTTTTTGTGTTTGTAGCGTTTGGTTATTTGATTGAAGAGATAAATAGTAAATACCATTTGATAAATCGTTCACATTAATGGATGATTCCGCTTCGACTCCGCTGAGCTTAACAAAGGATTGATGAACGACTTGCCCTAAGGTAGTATATATTTTAATTTCGAAGGTAGGGTTGGAGTTTAGTAAAGCTTCTTGCTTTATGTTTAATTTATAGTTTATACTGCCATTGCTTGGGTTGGGGTATATATAGATGGAAGATTGCTGATTGTTGATTGATAATTCGTTTAAACCAACAGGAATTATTTTTTTGCCAAACACGGGGCGCAGCATTAGTGAACCAAAGATGGATGATTGTGTCCATCCGCTGCCACTATCAAAATACAAATTTTGGTTATGGTTTAAGTTTTTATCAAAGCCAACTGTAATGCCATTAGCAACTTGTTGTTGTATGCCAATGTAATAAGTACCCTGAGGTAAAATTTGTTTAGTGGTTAGGGTATAATCGGCATAGGCATTAACACCCGTATTATAATATTTTGGGTAGTTAACACTATCGCGATACAACAGTAAACCTGGGCCTGCGCCGCCGTTTTGCCAAATGTTTATTCTAAATTTATAGCTAGATTGTGCTAATGTTAATGCACCCACTGGATCGAAATAAATACGAACAGAGCGAAGCGTGTCTAAAAAATTTAAATTAAATTTTACTGCCATTTTACCACCTTGCCCTAATACATAGTAGCCTGCTTCGCACGTGCCATCATCGTAGGCATAATAGTTTTTAAAACGTTGGTGTTGTATTACAGTATCGTTATTATTATTAAAATCGATTGGAGAGCCAGAGCGACCTACAATGTGTTGTATTTTTATATCAGCACTATCTGTTAATGGTGCAATGGTATATCCTAAAATAGGGCGGGAATGAACGGTATCTTTTTCCCAACCTGTTTTTTTAAAAACGCCTAAATTAGTTTGCCCACCATTGTATGTATTGGTAGGGGTAACGCTACCCGAAATAACGGTGTTAGAATAGGTCATAAAAATGGGAGCATTTTCGTTATTGCGAATGCGAACGGAAATTGTTTTGGCCATATCGTTAGTGGTATATTGTTGCCAAGGCATTTCACTATAATTTTTTAAAAGTGGGCTAGGTATAAAGCCAAAGGTTAAATCGTTATATGTGGTATCGGCTAATTGGCTGCGTAGTTTATCTAGTTTAATATAATCTACATGCCAATGGTCAAAATTACCAGCAGTGGTGGCTTTGTTACGAAAGCGAAATTGAAACCCATCGTTTAAATAATAAGTACTATCTACCCAAATAAAGCCTCGTTTAAAAATAGTATCGTTGGTATTAGGACTGGTATTGCCTCGCATGTACCAAACGGTTGTCCACGTATTTGTTAATGGGTTTTTAAAATCAACCAACAGGGTATCGGTAATTTCGGGGCTATCGCCATTGCCACGGGCTTGGTAAAAAAACGATAAACCCACACTATCTGAAAGTTGTAATGTTTGCGAACCAACAGTTTTTAAATTAATGGGTTTTGAGGTTAAGGTATCGGCTGGTAATGATGAGTTTAGGTTGGATAGGTTGGGTTGGTAGGGGTAACCGTATTTATTTAATCCATCAAAGGTAGCTACGCCTATGCTTGGTGGGGCTATGGGGTAGCCAGTGTTTATGTAGGTTGATGAATCATTCCATAATACTTGGTTTGGATAGTTGGTGTATTGCGCGTAATAAAAATCTTCAATAAATGGAATGGGTAAATTAGTACTAGTGTTAGCTACTTTAGTAGTTTGTTGAGTGCTATTATGTTTTTTACTTACTTTTAAATCGCCATACAAATAATTAATATTTGCGGTGGTTGGGCGCAGGCCTTCTTGTGCAAAAGTTACTATTGTAGTAAATAGTAATATGTAAATAATATTATTTTTTTTAATCATTTATAAAATTAATCGTTATTAAAATTAGGTTCATCACTGGCTGTACTATCCGTATTATTACCCGAAGCGTTGTAATAATAATCTTTTTTTCCAACTATTAAATTTACCACGCTTCCTTTTTTTACCGATTCGCCCACTGCCACCTCTTTAC
>JAYTRS010000298.1:0-4709 GCA_043746065.1 Bacteroidota bacterium
ATATACCACCGTGCAAGGTGTGAATACATTTTAACACCCTATTTACTGCTTTTTAATAAAAAAAATAATTTTTACAACAGTTTTTATGTATATTTGAAAGATATTGTAATAACTAATTTGTAATGAAAAAAATTATTTTTGTACTTTTTGTTGTCTTTTTATCGTTTTCGAGTAAAGCCCAATGGCTTTGGGATTATGGTATTTCAGTAGGCGCAAGTAATTATTTAGGCGATATTGGAGGTAAAGAAAAAACCCGTAGAGATTTTATAGCCGATTTAAAATTAGCAGAAACCCGTTATAACGTTGGTGCGTTTGTACGTTACAAATTCCGTCCAAAGTTATCGTTAAAATTAGCCTTTGATTATTTGAGATTACAAGGCGATGATAAATTATCATCTAATCCAGGCAGGCATTTTCGTAACTTTAATTTTAAAAACGATATTTTTGATTTAGGTCTAACAGGCGAATTCTTCTTTTATGAAAATAACGACCTGGGTAATACCTACCGTTACAAAAATGGTTTTAGAGCGTATGTATTTGGTGGCGTTGGTGGTTTTTACACCAACCCAAAATCGTTATACCAAGGCGAGTGGGTAAAATTAAGAGATTATCAAACCGAAGGTTACGCCTACAAAAGCATTGTGTTAAACATACCTATGGGCGTAGGTTTTTATTTTACATTTGATAAAAAACACCGCATTGGTTTTGAAGCAAACTATCGTAAAACATTTACCGATTACATTGATGACATTAGTGGTAATTACCCAGATAAACCATCAGATTCTTACACACAAGGTTTAATTTTAAGAACCAACGAATTACCTGCTTCTGATATTTCTGGTAATCCAGGCGCTTATCTATCTCACACATGGGGTGCTAAACGAGGTGATAAAACTCATAAAGATGCCTACATGACCTTAAGCTTAAGTTATAGTTATGTGATTAGAGGTAAAAGCAGTTTTTATCGTTCGCGTTATAAAGGTGGTTTTTTTGGAAGAAGTAACAAACGTAGAATGCGTAAAATTCGCGCCAAATTCTAAACCTTAAAAAAATTAAATAAAAAAAATTCCCAATTATTTGGGAATTTTTTGTTTTTATACCCCACACAATCTACTTATATTTGCATACTTTTTTAATAATATGAACCGTATATTTATTTTAGCCTGTTTAATTACTTTTATATCTTGCACTAATAATGCTGATGATAAAACCGTTAACTCAGATGATGTAAACAATTCACAAACAGCCAACGGAAGTACAAATACTAATTTACCCGAAGTTAAATTTAACGAAGAGGTATTTGATTTTGGTAAAATTACACAAGGCGAAAGGGTTAGCCACTCGTTTTACTTTAAAAACATTGGTAATAAAAATTTAATAATAAGCGGTGCAAACGGTAGTTGTGGCTGTACAATACCCCAATGGCCTAAAGAACCTATTAAAGCTGGTGCCGAAAACAAAATTGATGTAGTATTTAATAGCGAAGGCAAAAGTGGTTTGCAAGAAAAAACAGTAACCATTGTTACTAATTGCGAACCTGCCACACGAATTGTAAAAATTAAAGCCGATGTAATTGTAGCCGAAACAGCAAAGTAAATAAACTAAGCTTATTAAAAATAGTTTAAAAATAAAGATTAAGACAAAGAACAAGCATTTAACTATAAAATAATTAAACAAATAAATAATAAATAAAAAATATGATGAATCAATTAGTAATTTTAATGGGTGCGCCCGCAAATGGTCAAAGTCCTATAATGCAATTTTTACCTTTAGTAGCAATTGTTGTGGTATTTTATTTTTTTATGATTAGACCACAAATGAAAAAAGCAAAAGATCAAAAAAAATATATTTCTGAATTAAAAAAAGGAGATAAAATTTTAACCATTGGCGGTATTTATGGTAAAATTGTAGAGGTAAAAGAAGATGCTACTATTATTATGGAAGTAGAAGATGGCAGTAAAATGAAAATTTCTAAAAATGCAGTGTCGCAAGATGCTACCGCTACCATTCCTCAAAACTAAATGTTATAGTTGAACAATCAACAACATATTAATATAAATACAACAACAAAAAAGTCGAGTAAAACTTCGGCTTTTTTTATATGTTTATTAATTGCCAGTATTTTATGGTTGGTACATGCTTTAAATACTGTTTATACACATACTTTAAAAATTCCGGTAAGGTTTAAAAACATTCCTCAAAACAAAATTGCTTTAAACGATTTACCCACCAAACTAACACTCGATATTAAGGCCAGCGGTTTAAAATTATTTTTTATAATTTATAATCAAACCAAAACTATTGATATTGATTTTAACGATTTAAAAACAAATAATAAACAATTAAATTATATCCTATCGGTAAGTACTATAAATTTTAAACCCATTTTAAAATTTGAAACGCAAATAAAACAAATTAGCCCCGATACTTTATATTTTACCGAACGTAGCGGCTTTCAAAAAAATGTATTTATAAAAGTGCCTTTGCAATTAAAATGTGCCCAAGGCTATGGCTACAAAAAACCAATTATTAATCCTAATTTTATAAGTATTTGGGGCGATACTACTATTATAAAAAATATTGATACCATTTATACCGAAGTATTAAACATAACTGAAATAAACAAATCGTTTAGTAAAGAATTGGTAATTATAAAACCAAATACTAGTATTAGTGTTAATCAATCAAAAATAAATGTAGCCGTTGAGGTTGATAAATTGATAGAACAAACCATTTATGTACCTATTAAACTGTTAAATAATGAAGAATTTAGGCAGGCAACCATTTTTCCACAACGAGTAAAAGTAAAGTTTACAAGCATACAAAACACATTTAATATAACTGATACTATTTATTTTAAAGCAACTGTAACGCCATCAAAAAATACTAATAATACAAAACTAAAGGTAGCATTAAGTACCTTGCCAGGTAATATTACCGTAATGAGTATTGAACCAAAAGAAGTTGAAGTATTATTAATTAAAAAGTAATGATAGTAGGTTTAACAGGAGGAATAGGTAGTGGAAAAAGCACAGTAGCAAAGTTATTTGAGCTATTGGGTTGCAAATTATTTAATAGCGATGAAGTGGCTAAACAGCTTTACTTTAATCCTAAAATAAAAACTAAAGTAATTGCACTTTTGGGTAACAATGCTTATTTAAATGCAACTACGCTTAATAAACCTTTTATAAACTCTAAATTATTTAATAATAAATTAATATTAGAAGAACTAAATACTATTATACATCCAGCAGTTACTAGTTGTTTTAATGATTTTATACTAAAAAATAAAAACAAAATTATAATTAAAGAAACCGCTTTGTTATTTGAGGCCAATATACAAAACCAAGTTAATAAAATTATTTTAGTAGTAGCAAACGATGAGTTACGCATTAAACGTACCATGCAACGTGATAATTTAAGCGAAGAAGATGTGGTTAAAAAAATAAATAATCAATTACCACAAAATCAAAAAATAAAACAAAGTCATTTTGTAATTTATAATAACGACACCCAATTAGTAATAACACAAGTTTTAGAAATTTACAAACAGCTAATGCTTTTGTAATTATTTATTAAACTAATTGTAAAAAAAATCGTATATTACTATAATGCTAAAGTTATTATATAGCCTATTATTAATTGTTAGTTGTCATTTTCTTTTTTCCCAACAAAAAAAAGATACGGCTATCAATTTTAAAAATCGTAAAATTATACTAATATCAGGTTCGGGTGCATTAATAACAAGCTCTTTAATATACCTAAACCAACAATGGTATAAACAATACAATACGGGTAAATTTCATTTTTTTAACGATAATGCAGAGTGGCTGCAAATGGATAAAGCAGGGCACGCATTTACCACCTACCAAACCGGAAGATTAATGATGAATGCTTTTGATTGGGCAGGTTTTACTAAAAAACAAAAATTACTTTTTGGAGGCACGAGCGGCTTAGTATATATGACGGCTATTGAATGTATGGACGGTTTTAGTCAAGGCTGGGGCTTTAGTTGGGGCGATATGTTAGCCAATGCCTTAGGAAGTGGAATAGCCATTAGCCAAGAAGTGTTTTTTAACCAACAGCGCATACAACTAAAATTATCCTACGCCCAAAGTGGCTTGGCACAATACAATCCTGATTTACTAGGCAAAAATTTTTATTCACAAATTTTAAAAGATTATAACGCACAAACCTATTGGCTAAGTATTAACCCTTCAAGCTTTATAAAAAAACAAAATAAATTTCCAAAATGGCTAAATGTGGCATTTGGTTATAGCGCCTATGGCATGCTAAATGCACGTTATAATTCATTTGTAGTGCAAGATGCTGATGGAAACGTGTTGTTATATAAACCCGAGCGCCGTTTTTATTTTAGTTTAGATGTTGATTTAACCCGAATTAAAACAAATAGCAAAGTACTAAAACGCATTTTTTCAATTATAAATATCATTAAGTTTCCGGCTCCAGCCCTGCAATACAGTATTAAAGGCTTTAGGTTTTATAGCATTTATTTTTAACACTGTTATTTTTATTTTTTTTAACTAAATATTAAACCAATTATTAAAAAAATAATGTTAGTTTTGCACACCAAAATTAATCCCGTAAGATTATATTTCTGCGTTTTTTAGGAGTTGTATTCTAACTCACATTTAAAATTCAAATTTATTTTCTTACAAAAAATTAAAAAATAAACTCTATGAAGTTAT